>JBOGIZ010000923.1:0-5746 GCA_050747805.1 Vicinamibacterales bacterium
ATTCCGTATACCGTCGACAAGTCCGTGCTCGTCGAGCGGATCGCGGAAGTCGCCCTCAGCCGGAAGCTCCCGCCGCTGCTCGACGTCAAGGACCTGTCGACCGAAGACGTGCGCATCTCGCTGGAGCTGAAGAAAGACGCCGACGAGAAAATGGTGATGGCGTACCTGTACAAGCACACGCCGCTCCAGACGAACTTTCTCGTCAACCTGACCTGTCTCATTCCCACCGAAAATCCGGAAGTCGGCCGGCCGGAGCGCCTCGATCTGCACGCGATGCTCTGGCACTTCCTGCACTTCCGTCTCGACGTGGTCACCAAGCGCCTCGAGCACGAGCTCGCCGCGCTCAAGAAACGCATTCACCTGCTCGAAGGCTTCGAGCAGGTGTTCGACGCGCTCGACGACATTCTGAAGATCGTGCGCAAATCGGAAGGCAAGTCCGACGCGGCGCAGCAGATCATGAAAAAGTACGCGCTCGACGCGGATCAGACCGACGCGATTCTCGAACTGAAGATCTACCGACTGGCGCGGCTCGAGATCCTCGTGATCCGTAAAGAGGCGGAAGAGAAACGCAAGCGCGCGCGGCAGATCGGCGTGCTGCTCAAGGACGAGGAGAGCCGCTGGAGCATCGTCCGCAGCGAGATCGAACAGACTCAGAAGCAGTACGGCGACGCGCGGCGGACGAAGATCTCGACCGATGAAGGCGAGACGGAGTATACGGCGGAGGATTTCATCGTCGAAGAAGACAACGTGGTGATTGTCTCGCGCGACGGATGGGTAAAGCGGCAGAAGGAAGTCAAAGACCTCGCGTCCACGCGGCTGCGCGAAGGAGACGAGGTGCTGGCGGTGCTGGCGGGCAGCACGCGCGCGGCCGCCGCGTTTTTCAGCAATTTCGGCGTCGCTTACAGCGCGCGCATCGCGGATGTGCCGGCCTCGACCGGGTACGGCGAGCCGATTCAGCGGTTCTTCAAACTCAAAGACGGCGAACGGATCGTGGCGGCGCTCAGTCTCGATCCGCGCGTGGCGGGGGTGATCGCGCCGAAAAAGGAAGGCGCCGAGCCGCCGACTCATGCCGTCGCGGTGACGAGCGACGGCTACAGTCTGCGGTTCTCGCTCGAAGCCTTCGGCGAACCGAGCACCCGGGCGGGCCGACGGTTTGCGCGTGTGGCGGAAGGCGCGGAAGTGGTCGGCGTCGCCCGGATCTCGGGCGGGGAGATTCTGATTGCCGCGACCCGCGACGCCCGCGCGATGCTGACGAAGGCCGAGGAGGTCAATTTTCTCTCCGGGCCTGGACGCGGCGTGATTCTTATCAAACTGACCGGGAAGGACGATCGCATCCTGGGATTTGTGGCGTCCCGCGGCGACCGCGATCTGCTTACCGTCGAGACCTCACGCGGAGCCGAGCAGACGATCAGCACCGCGAAGTACGAGGTGACCGGCCGCGGCGGCAAAGGCCGCGAGCTCCTGCAGCGCGGCCAGTTCACGCGCATCGTCTCGCCGACCCCCGAGGCGCCGGCTCCGCTCGCGTGACCCATCCGCCGCGTAGTCCGGAGCATAGATAATGGTGCCATGGACTTCGCCGCGCACTACATTGAGGACGTCACCGAGCAGTTCGGGAAGTTGAAAACGCAAGCCGAAGCCGCCGTCGCGCAGGTCAGCGACGAGGAGCTCTTCCGCGCGATCGATCGCGAGTCCAACAGCATCGCCGTGATCATGCGCCACGTGGGGGGCAATCTGCGCTCGCGGTTCACCGACTTCCTGACGAGCGACGGCGAAAAGCCGGACCGCTACCGCGACGGTGAGTTCGAGATGCCCCAAGGCACGTCGCGCGAGACCGTGACGGCGCTGTGGGATCTCGGCTTCGCGCGCCTTCAGGCCGCGCTTGCCGCCCTGACGTCCGCCGACATCATGCGCGATGTCTCCATCCGCGGCGAACGCCACACCATCGTCCAGGCGCTCGACCGCTCGATGACGCACACGGCCGCGCACGTGGGCCAGATCGTGTTTCTGGCCAAGCATCTCCGCGGCGACCAGTGGCGGACCATCAGCATTCCCCGGGGCCAGTCGGAACAGTTCAACAAGCAGCGGCGGCCTTGATTTCGTGCATTCAGCATTCAGCATTCGTCATTCGTCATTCGGCATTGACAAGCTTCTGCATTACCCACGGCAGGAACACCGCGATCCGCCGGTTCCAGTAGTCCCACGCGTGCGCGCCGGGCACTTCGTGGTACTCGTAGCGGAAGCCGCGCTTCTGCAGCACGGCGACGACGACGCGATTCGAGGGCAGAAAGGGATCGCTCGTGCCGCAGTCGAGATACAACACCGGCGAACCGATGACGGGCGCGCTCGCGGCGATCAGCGAGACGTCGTTTGCCGTACGCGTGTCGCTGTCCGCGGGCCCGTAGGCGCGATAGATCTCCTCTCTCAGTGCCGTCGGGAGTGAATCGTCGTAGTCGACATCGGTCGCGCGGAATGCGCCGCTGAAGCTGCCGGCAGCGACAAATTCCGACGGATGCCGCAGCGCTATTTTGATCGCGCCGTACCCGCCCATCGAGAGGCCTGCGATCGCGCGTCCGTAGCGCGCGCGAATGACGCGGTACTTGCGTTCGACGTCTTGGACGAGGTCGTTCGCGATGTAGTCTTCGAACCGCGCGCCGCCGTCCGCGGCATTCGTGTACCACGCGTTCTCGCCTTCCGGCATCACGATCACAACCGGCAGGCGCGCGGCGAGCTGCGCGAGATTTGTCCGCGTGCTCCAGTCGAGATGGTCGCCGCCAAGGCCGTGCAGCAGATACAGCACCGGGTAGCGGCCGCGCGACCGCGCGTATCCACCAGGAAGCAGCACGCGATACGGCAGCGTCCGGCCGACGGCCGCCGACTGCACCGAGTCGTCGACGAAGTGCTTCGGCGTCGGCGCCAGCAGCGCGGGCATGAACGCCGTGAGCAAGAGTGCGTGTATAGGAAGCGGGACGCGTGACGGGCGACGCCCCGCGGATCGGTAAAGAAGCATAGGGTAGGATTATAAGAACATGCCCGGGTGGGACGAGTTTTCTGGACTCAATCGCGGATACGTTCTCGAGCTCTACGATCGCTTCCGTGCAAATCCTTCGTCGGTGGACGCGGCCACGCGCGAGCTGTTTCAGCAGTGGATGCCGCCCGCCGAGGCTGAGGCGCGTCCGGCGGCGGTTGAAACGACGTCGCTCACCACCGCGGTCGGCGCCGTCAATCTCGCGCAGTCGATCCGCCGCTACGGTCATCTGGCCGCACAGCTCGATCCGCTCGGCGGCAAGCCGCCCGGCGATCCGTCGCTGCTCGCGCACACGCACGGCGTCACCGAAGACGACCTCCGTCGTTTGCCGGCGACGCTGATCACGTCGCCGCTCGCAGAGCGCGCCGCGAACATGTTCGAGGTGATCGCCGCGCTTCGCCGCGTGTACTGCTCGACCACCGGGTACGACTACGCTCACGTGTTCGTGCCCGAGGAGCGCCACTGGCTGCGGCAATCCGTCGAAACCGGACGGTTCCGCGCTCCGGCGGATCCCCTCGATCCCGTCGCGCTGCTGAAGCAGCTCACTCGCGTGGAGGCGTTCGAGCGGTTCCTGCACCGCGCGTTTCCCGGCAAGACGCGGTTCTCGATCGAGGGGCTCGACATGCTCGTGCCGATCCTCGAGGAAGTCATCGGCGAGGCGGCCGAGGCGGGCATCCGTTCGATCCTGATCGGGATGGCGCACCGCGGCCGGCTGAACGTCATGGCGCACGTCCTGAACAAGCCGTACCAGCAGATGCTGGCGGAGTTCAAGGATCCCGTGTCGTCGAAGAACTTCCGCGAGGATATGGCGTGGACGGGCGACGTGAAGTACCACGCGGGCGCGCGCCGCGCGATCGAGGACGGCCGCGCGATGGAGCTCGAGATCGCGATGCCGCCCAACCCCAGCCACCTCGAGGCCGTCGATCCGGTCGTCGAAGGCATGGCGCGCGCGGCCGGCACCACGACGGATCGTCCGGGCGCACCGACGTTCGATCCGACGCGCAGCCTGCCCATCCTTATCCACGGCGACGCCGCGTTCCCCGGGCAGGGCGTTGTGGCCGAGACGCTGAATCTCAGCCGGCTGCGCGGATACGACACCGGTGGCACGATTCACATCATCGTCAACAACCAACTCGGGTTCACCGCCGATCCGCGCGATTCCTACAGCACGTCGTACGCGAGCGGCCTTGCGCGCGGATTCAAGATTCCGATCGTTCACGTCAACGCGGACGATCCCGAAGCCTGCGTCGAAGCCGCGAGAGTGGCGTTCGCGTATCGCGCGACGTTCAAACGCGACTTCCTGATCGATCTCATCGGCTACCGCCGCTACGGCCATAACGAGGGGGACGAGCCCGCGTTCACGCAGCCCGTCATGTATCAGACGATTGCCGCGCATCCGACTGTGCGCGAGGTGTGGGCGCGCACGCTCGTCGAGCGGAAGATCGTGGACGCGGCGCTTCCCGATGCGCTCAATCGTGAAGCGCTCGCCGGGTTGCAGAAAGCGCTCGAATCGCTCGAGCCAGAGAAGGACTTCGTGGAGCCGCAGCCTGATCCGCCGCCTCCCGGCGCGGCGGCGCGAGCGTCCACTGCCGTGTCGCTCGATCGCCTCGCCGCGTTCAATCGGTCTCTCCTCGCCCTGCCGGCCGGATTTTCGGTCCACCGCAAGCTGGAGCGCGCGCGAGACAAACGTGCGCAGGCGTTGGCGCAGCCCGACGAGCGGACGATCGACTGGGCAACGGCCGAGGAGCTGGCGTTTGCCTCGATTCTTGCCGATGGCGTCAGCATCCGCCTAACCGGCGAGGACGTGGAGCGCGGCACCTTCAGCCATCGCCACGCCGTGCTGCACGACGTGAACACGGGCGCATCGCACGTACCGCTTCAGGGAATTCCGGAAGCGCGCGCCGCGTTCGAGATTCACAACAGCCCGCTCTCGGAAAACGCCGTGGTCGGCTTCGAGTACGGGTACAGCGTCCAGGTGCCGTCGCGCCTCGTGATCTGGGAAGCGCAGTACGGGGATTTCGTGAACGGCGCGCAGGTGATGATCGACGAATTTCTGGTGTCGGCGCGCGGCAAATGGGGACAGCGGCCGTCGCTCGTGATGCTGCTGCCGCACGCGCACGAGGGCGCCGGCCCCGATCACGCGAGCGCCCGGCCGGAGCGCTTCCTCCAGCTCGCGGCCGACATCAATATGCGCATCGCGAACTGCACCACCGCCGCGCAGTATTTTCATCTGCTGCGGCGTCAGGCGGCGCTGCTGCTCACCGATCCGCTGCCGCTCGTCGTCTTGTCGCCCAAGAGCCTGCTGCGCCATCCGATGGTCGCATCCACGCCGCGGGACCTGAGTGAAGGACGCTTCCGCACCGTCATCGATGACGACGAGGCACGGACCCGGACCGACGACGTGCGTCGTGTCGTGCTCTGCACAGGCAAGATGTACGTCGACCTCGCGGGGAGCGATCGCCGCCCCGCGGCGCGCCACGTGGCGATCTGCCGCGTCGAGCAGTTATACCCGGTGCCTGTGCAGGCGCTCACCGCGGCGCTCGCCGGCTACGCGGCTGCGGACGAGATCGTCTGGGTCCAGGAGGAGCCGGAGAACATGGGCGCCTGGGACTCCATCCGCCCGTACCTGGCGTCGATCGCCGGCAGTCGATCGGTGCGGCTCATTGCGCGTCCTCGCAGTGCGAGCCCCGCCGAAGGATCGGCGGCGCGCCATGCGCGGCA
>JBOGIZ010000924.1:0-8328 GCA_050747805.1 Vicinamibacterales bacterium
GTCTGACTGTCCAGGGACGGCCGATAATTCGAAGTACGCCATGGTTCGGATGCTGACCGTGCTTCTTGCCGCTGCTGCGGCGACCGCCTGTGCGACCACCGGCGCAACGCCCTCGCCGTTTCCACGGCCAGGCGCGGCCCTGCCGGCGCCGGCCGCGCCGCCACCCCTGACGACAACACCGCCGGCGGCCGGCGCGCCAGGCGAGCCCACAGATCGTCCGGCCGACCCTGCCGTGACCAACAGCGCAGGGTACGCCGTCGCCGGCGCCGCCCTGTCGTTTCGGGGAACACCGTATCGCCCGGGCGGAGCGGATCCGAAAGGGTTCGACTGCAGCGGCCTGGTGTACTACGTCTTTGCCGAATACGGCGTGAAGGTTCCGCGAACCGTCGCCGAGCAGTACCGGGCGGGGCATCCGGTGAAGGCGCAGAACCTCGAACCCGGCGATCTCGTGTTTTTTGCGACGGTGAGCACAGGAGCGTCGCACGTGGGCATCGCGATCGGCGGCGACGAGTTCGTGGACGCCCCAAGCGGGTCGGGCGCAGTGCGGGTGGAGCGACTGACCACGCCGTACTGGGCGTCGCGGTTCGTGGGCGCGCGGCGGATTCTCTGAGCCCTTACGCCGCGCTCATGCGCCGCGCCGAAGCGCCCGTGAACTGCCGCACGTGCAGATCCTGCTCGGTATAGAGCAGCGGCTGCGTGAATCGTTTCAGCGGCTCGATCTTCACGCCTTCGTCGACGGGCAGCGACGCGCAGGGCACCATGTAGCGCTGCGGGAACGACGGAAAGTTGCGAAAGGTCGTCGCGACCACGCCGCCGTGGCGTGCGTGCAGCGAGGCGAAGTCCCACTCGAGAAATTCGTAGACACCCGGATCAGGACGCGACGCGACGTAGGCGCGCGTCATGTCGGCCACCGAATCGTAGAACTCCGGACCGTGCGTGCGCGGCGAGCGCGTCTGATCCGCGTTGGCGAACTGCCGGATCCCACCCGCCGCCGGATCGATGTGGTAGAGCTCGTGGATGATCGTGTCGAGCTTCGCGACCCACGGGGCCAGCCCGCCGTACAGGTCCGCCTTCCACGAGCGATCGAGCCGCTGATCGCAGAACCGCGGCAGCACGAATGAGATCAGATACTTGATGCGTGTGCCCTCGATCCGCACTTCCGGCGTCTTGGTCGTGAACCATTCGGATCGCCGCGTCACTTTGCCGGTCGCGCGGTCGCGCCAGAAGTAGTAGCCGGGCTCGCTTTCGGGCAGCGTCAAGCAGTGGCACGTCGCAAACGCCCCTTCGGCATCGGGCCGGCCGAAGCGCCCAAAGACAAGCACCTCGCGCAAGTCGATGAAGCCGAGCGCAGGCGTCCGCGCCACGACGTCCTGCATCAAGAGCGCAACGCACTCTGTGTAGTTGATCATGTAGACGCACGCCGGCCTGGCGTCGACACGCGTGGCCGGCGTTCCGTAACAATTCACCGCTTGTCGCTGAGGAACAGGACGCTAGGGACTATACGGAGGCACGCTCGCGGCTGTCAAGGTGAGCAGAATGCCTTGCACACTATGGCACAGCCCCGCCGCGTCCGCGGCCGCCCGATCCCGGCACGGAGGGCAGCGGAGTACTCGGGAGCAGTATCGGCAGGTCGGATCCGGGCTGCGCCGGAATCGACGGAACCTCGGAGGGCGCGGCCGGCCGCTCCACGATGACGGGCGGCGGCGTCACGGCACCCATCCGCCGCATCACCATCTCCTGACGCCGCCGCAGCCTTGCGGTCGGATGGGCCGGATCGAGCGTGTGCGGGTTGGCGATGGCGGCCGCAAGCAGCGCCGCTTCCGACGCGGTCAGCTCCGCCGCGCTCTTGTCGAAGTAATGGCGCGACGCCGCTTCCGCACCCCAGATCCCGTCGCCCCACTCGATGACGTTCAAGTACAGCTCTAGAATGCGCTGCTTGGACAGCTCTACCTCCAGCTGCCGGGTGATGAACAACTCCTTCAGCTTGCGCATCGGATTCTTCGACGGCGACAGGTACAGATTCTTCGCGAGCTGCTGCGTGATCGTGCTGGCCCCCCGCGCGAACTCCATCCGCTCGAGGTTCTCCTCCATCGCGTCCTTGAGCTGCTCGTAGTCGACGCCTTCGTGCTGCCAGAAGGCGCTGTCTTCCGTCACGATGACGGCCCGCGTCAGATGAGGGGAAATCCGCGAATACGGCACCCAGCGCTCGTCCCTGACGACCGGCTCGCCGCGTTGCTCGGCCTCGTGCGCGCGCAGCGCCATGAACGCGGTGAGCGACGGGTTACGCGTCCTGAGCGGACGCACGTCCGGCAGAGTCAGGTACGTATAAATGACTGCGGCAAACCCGACGGCGGCGACAACGATGGCGCCGCGCGCGGATGCGCGGAGGACGCCGCGCCGCCTGGCACGCATGGCCGTGATGGTAGCATCGCGGCGACTCGATCGAGGCGCCGCGAATTACGACACCGCCAGCGCCGCGCGAAGGGCGGCAACCAGACGGTCCGCGTTTTCGCGAGTGGCGCCCGATCCCATCAATCCGATCCGCCAGATCTTTCCCGCGAGCGGCCCGAGGCCGGCGCCGATCTCGATCTGCTCCTCGTCGAGAAGACGTCTGCGCACGCGCGCCTCGTCCGCGCGTGGCGGTATGCGAACGGCGTTGAGCGACCAGAGCTGCTCCTCGGGCGGCGGCAGCAGATCCAGCGGCACGGTCGTGAGGCCGTCGCGGAAGAACGCGTGCGTCTCACGGTGGCGCTGCCATCGCAGCTCGAGACCCTCTTCCTCGACGACGGTCAACGCTTCGTGCAGCGCGTACACGAGCGGCGCCGAAATCGTGTGGTGATATTTGCGGCGAACCCAATAGTCCTCGAGCAGCCGCAGATCGAGATAGAACGGCGGGCGCTCCGCCATTGATTCGCTGAACGCCATCGCACGGCGCGACGCGGCAATCGGCGCGAGGCCGGACGGCGCGCCAAGGCCTTTCTGCGTGCAGCTGTACACGATGTCCGCGCCCCACGCCGCCACCTCGACGGGATGCGCGCCGAGCGACGTCACGGCATCGACGATGGTCATCGCGCCGCGCGACGCCGCCATGCGGCAGATGTCGCCCACTGGATTGAGCACGCCCGTCGACGTCTCGGCATGAACGACCGTCACCAAGTCGGCACCGGCCTGCAGCGCGCGCTCGACCAGCGCCGGATCGCAGGCGCGTCCCCACTCCACGTCAACGCGCGTGACGGATGCGCCGCGGCGCTCCAGCATCTGCACCAGCCGCTCGCCGAAATAGCCGTTCACCACCGCCACCGCGCGCGTCCCGCGCCGCGTCAGGTTGGCGACGGCCGTGTCCATGCCCGACGTGCCCGTCCCCGGTACCGCCAGGCAGCACGCGTCGTCAGGCGCGCGAAAAATCCGGCGAAGACGCCCGCGGACGTCGTCGAGCATCGTCACCATGACCGGGTCGAGATGACTGAGAATCGGCGAACTCATCGCACGCATGATGCGCGGCGTCACAGGACTCGGCCCTGGGCCGAGCAACAGGCGCTCAGGGATCGGGATCGTGCTCATGATGCGCGGCTCACGAGCGCGGCCCTCGCGGCATCCACCGCCGCGCGAATCCTGGCCAGGGCGTCGGCGCCGGCGGCACTGAGCGGCGCGCGGGGCTCTCCGCCTCGGTACCCGGCGTAATCCATCGCCGCCTTCAATCCGGGAATGCCGAATCCGGTGGTGACGGTCCGCGCGAGCGGCGTGAGGTGCTGCTGGAGCGCGAGGGCTTCCGCATGACGGTCCGTGCGCGTGAGCTGCAGCAGCATCAGGCATGGCTCGGGCAGGACGCACGCCAGGGCGACAATTGCGCCGATCGCGCCGGCGCAAAACGCGGTGTAGGCACCCGGCGCCGATCCGGCGAGAATCGCAAACTCGCGCGGAACCACGCCGCTCAGCTCCGCGAACTCCGCGCCGTCCGTGCTCGTCTGCTTGATGCCGATGACGTTGGGATGAACGGCGAGACTCGCGACGAGATCGGCCGTCAGCGTGACGCCCGTGCTCGCGGGAAAGTTATACAGAAGCACCGGGACGGGACTGCTGTCGGCGACCGCCGCGTAATGCGCCGACAAGGCGTCCGGCGACACGTGCGCACGATAAATCGACGGCGTCCGCACGAGGACCGCATCGGCACCGAGCGCACCCGCGCGCCTGGCCGCGGCGATCGTCGCGCGGGTGGATTCCCTGCCGACGCCGGCGATGAGCACGCGGTGGCGCGGCACCTCTTGTCGCGCGGTTTCCAGCACCCGATCGCTTTCCGCCTCGTCGAGCAGCGGCGCTTCGCCGTTGGTTCCGAGCGCTAACACGCCGCCAAGCCCGGCCGTCATCCACCGGCGCACGTTGAATCGGATCGCGTCGGCATCGACCTCGCCCTCCCGAAAGGGCGTCGGCATCGGGGGAAAAACCGTGGAGAGATCCATGGCTCGAAAATAACACGGGGCGGGTAGGGACGGCGGATGCGGGTACAAGAAAACGGGCGCGGACCGAATCGGCCGCGCCCGTTGTGTCGAACCTCGGAGATCCCGCCGGGCGCGCTCAGTGCACCCGCGGACCGTAGATCGAGCGCTGCGCGCGCCAATCCTCGTCGAGGATGGTCCACAGTGCCTGGTCGAGGTATTCGCCGTTGCGCAGAAACGACTTGCGCAGGATGCCTTCCTGCATCGCGCCGAGCTTGCGCAGCGCGCCGTTCCCGCGTCCGTTCAGAATGGCCGCGCGGGCCTCGAGCCGGTGCGTCTGGATCACGTCGAACGCAAACTCCACGACCAACCGGGCGCCATCCATGAACATGCCCGTGCCCCAGAACGCAGATCCGATCGCGAATCCCCATTCAGCGGTGCCGAACCCGGGCTCGAGCTGCCGGATCTGGAAGATCCCGACGGCCGTGTCCATCCCGTGGGGCACCACCGCGAAGCATGCGTAGTTCCCGGCCGCGCGCTCGCGATGCGTCCACGCGATGAACCGTTCGAACCCCTCAACCGTCGTCGGCGGCGGCGAAATGAACCGGGCCACTTCCTCGCTCGAGAGCATGGCCAGGAGCGACGGCGCATCAGAGAGCCGCAGCTCCCGAAGCGTCGCCATCGAACCCATCAGGACGGGCAGCGACTGCCGCCAATCCGTCGTGGTCGTCGTCGTGTGCGGACGGGATGCGGCGATGACTGTCTGCATGTCCGTGGTCCTTTGCGCGTCGCGGAAAGGGATCTTCACCATTAGAAGCTCCCTCCTGCCACGCTACCCGTGGTCGTTGTCGTCGTGGTCGATGCTGTCGCGGCGGTCAGTGAATCGAGAGCCGGGGCCTGGGATGGATCGAACAACGCGCTGAAATCGACGCCGTCAAACGTGGCCGGATCGTCAGGATCGCCCCAGAGAGCGTTGTCCGCAGAATCGCCGGAGCTGCCCCAGACGACGTTATCGGTCGATCCGCTGGTACCCCACACGATGTTGTCGGCTTCGAGGGCCGTGCCCCAGACGATGTTCTCGAGCTCGCTGCCAAGGCTCGTGCCCCAGACGATGTTGTCGCAGTCGAGGCTGCCGCACTCGGTACCCCAGACGATGTTGTCGTTCTCGCCTGACGAGGTACCCCAGACGATATTGAGCGCCGACAACACGCCCGACAGCAGGCTGCGCGTCTGCACCACCGTCCCCCAGACGATGTTGTCGCCTTCGCCGCTGCTGGTGCCCCAGACGATGTTGTCGCCGTCGAGAATCGAGTCGGTACCCCAGACGATGTTGTCGCACTCGCTGTCGCCGCCGCACATCGTGCCCCACACGATGTTGAGCGCCGCGGTCGGCGTCGTGCCCCAGACGATGTTGAGGCCGTAGGCATTGCCGGCCGGCTTGATCACGCCACCGGACAGCTTCCGGTTGCCCCAGATCATCGTCTTGCTCCAGGTGGGGTCCGACGGATACCGCGAAAACGCCGTCGGGTGCGCCAGGTACTTCGCCAGATCCACGGCGCCTTTCGTGTTCAGAAAGCCCGCGCCCTGCGTCAAGGCGTCGTAGTGGTAGTTCTGCGCCGTGTATTCGATGATCGCCTTCGCAAGGTTGGGCGTCAGATTGGGGTTCGCCTGAATCATCAAGGCGACCGTGCCCGCAACCATCGGCGCTGCCATGCTCGTGCCGCTCAGGCTCAGATACGGCTTGTAGGGCGTCGGGAACGTTCCTTTCATGAGAAACGCCGCGTCGGCCGTGTACATCGTGCTGCCCTGGACCGCCAGCGACGCGATGCCGGTGCCCGGCGCGACCACGTCAGGCTTGGCGCCGTAATCGACCGCCGTCGGTCCGCGGGAGCTGTACGGCGCGATGATGTCGTCCGTACGGGTGACCGTGCCCTGGTCGCTGTCGGCGCCGACCGTCAGCACCCACGGCGCATTGCCCGGCGCCGTAATCGCGCCGTACTGCGTCTTGCCCTTGGCGCCGCGCCCGAGGTTTCCGGCTGCCGTGACGACGACCACGCCTGCGTCCACCGCACGTTTCGCGGCGAGCGTCAGCGGATCCGACCAGTACGACTCGGTAACGGACGCGCCGACCGACAGGTTCACCACGCGGATGTTGTAGGCGTTGTGGTTCGAGACCACCCAGTCGAGGGCCGCGATCACGTTGCTGATGGAGCCGGAACCGTTCTGGTCGAGCACCTTCAGGCTGACGAGGTCGGCGGCGGGCGCAATCCCGGCGCGCGCCCCGAGGCTGTCGAGTCCGTTGCCCGCGATGATCCCAGCGACGTGCGAACCGTGGCCGTAGTCGTCGTACGCCATCGTGCGGCCGTTGACGAAGTCGACAAACTGCACGACCCGCTGGCCGTTGACGACCTTCACTGCCCTGTTCGAACCGAGATAGGTCAGATCGTCGTGCCAGCCCGTGATGCCGGAGTCGATAATGGCGACGCCAACGCCCGCGCCGTCGTATCCAAGTTGCTGCTGCACCGCGCGCGCCCCGACGGCCACCGCGGCGAGATTCAGCTTGGCGTCCAGCGGACGGTCCCAGTGGATGCTGAGGACGTTGGGGGAATCCGCCAGCTTGCGAAGCACGTTGTTCGGCAGGCTGACGACTTCGCCGTTAATGAGATTGAAGTGCCGGCCCTTGTTCGCGCCCAGCTTCTTGTAATCGCCAGATGCGTCCGCGCCGGGCTTCAGCACGACGATGACTCGCGAAATGCCCGACCCGCCCACGTCCGCGCGATCGTTAAGCTTCCGATCGAGCTTGGGATGGTCGCCGGGACGCGGCGCGGCGGCTGCCGTGCTGCCCAGAAGGCAAATGAACGCGGTCAGCGTTCCTGCCAGTATGTTTCGCCACTTAGTCACGAAAATGATCCCTTCTATCGCTTAGCGAACGTTCGAGCCCCAGACGGCTTTGTTCTGTCCCGTTGCTCTATCCATTGCGAACTCCATGGCCCCTCGCATACGTTCACCGTGCCGGTAAGAATCCGGCGGTCATTGAGCAAGGGGGGGGCCAGAACGGCAGGGCTTTGGGGTAGTACGCCTCAAGTGCCTGAGAGTCAGTTACTTAGAGGTGAGTTTGTGTGCGACGATCGCTGCACAGTGCGTGCGCGCATGGCCCATTTCGGCACACTCGAACGCCGTTCGATCCGAAATCGTGCGGGTAACCTTCTGATAAATCAGGTCTTCCAGAACAATGGTCTGTTTCGTGACAGGCGTGCAGGAGTGGAACACGCGCACGTTTAGCGCTAAGTCATTTAGTTTTAATCGTTTAATCGCCAATATACGATTCAGGAATGGAGACGGCCGTCGCCGAAGCGGCGTGTACCACTAGAACAACCAGCACGATGGCGGCGGCAGGGGCGAGGAGCCATGGCGTATCGGCCGCGACCCGGGCGGACGCGGCATCGCGAAGCATCGATCCCCAGCTTGCCGCTGGCGGCGCAAACCCAAGTCCTACAAAGGATAGCGTCGCTTCCGCCACCACAAAAACCGGCAGCAGTACGGTCGCCTGGACGAGGAGAAATCCGCGGGTTGCGGGGAGCAGGTGACGCCAAATCACGCGCCAGGAACTGGCGCCGAGCGCTCTGGCAGCTTCTGCGTACTCCGAGTGCCGCTCGGTGCTGACGATTCCGCGTACCCCACGCGCCGCCGACGGCCACCCAACCAGCGCGAGCACCGCCGCGAGCGCGGCGAACATGGCGGCGGGGCCGAGCACGTTCGGGAGCGTCCCCCGGAGCGCGAGCGCCACGTACATCGTCGGCAGCACGAGGATGAAGTCGGCGCCGTGCATTAGCAGCGCATCCGGCCACCCTCCCAGGTAGCCGGCGATGGCGCCGGCGAGCGCGCCAATCGCGAG
>JBOGIZ010000925.1:0-2531 GCA_050747805.1 Vicinamibacterales bacterium
GCTGCTGTTGGCGTGCGCGAACGTCGCGAATCTGCTGTTGACGCGCGCCACGACGCGCCGTGGCGAAATGGCCATGCGGGTGGCGCTCGGCGCCGGCCGATTCCGTCTCGTGCGGCAACTGCTGACCGAAAGTCTTCTGCTGGCCGCGCTCGGCGCCGCATGCGGCGTGCTCGTCGCGCAGTGGGCGACGCAGGCGCTGCTCGGATTCATCGTGGCGCCAACCGCGCCCGTGCACGCAACGCTGGATGTGCCGGTGCTCGTCTTCACCGCCGCCGTCACGATCGCCGCGGGCATGCTGTTCGGACTCGTGCCGGCGCTGCAGGCCTCGCGCTTCGACCTCGCGGCGTCGATCAAGGCCAGACAGGCGGGCGGCGCCGTCGCACGGGGCGGCGCATCGAAGGCGCTCGTCGCCATACAGATCGCGTTGTCGCTCGTGCTCCTCGTCGGATCGCTGCTGTTCGCACGCAGTCTCGCGAACCTGGAAGGGCAGCCGCTTGGCTTCGGCCAGGAGCACGTACTGCTCGAGCGCGTGTCTCCCCGGCTCGCCGGGTACACGCCGCAGACCGCCACGGCGATGTACCTGCGCGCCTACGATCGACTCCGCGCGCTGCCGGGCGTGCGCAGTGCCACATTCGCGGCCTACAGCCCGTTTTCCGGATCGAACAGGTCAAACTCGAGCGTCATCGAGGGCTATACGCCGCGGCCCCAGGAAAGTCTGAATCTCGAGACAGTCCAAATCGGCCCTGACTACCCGCAGACGATGGGGATGCGTCTTGTCCAGGGGCGGTCGCTCAACGACAAGGACACGGCGAGCGCGCCGCTCGTGGCGCTCGTCAACGAGGCGTTCGTGCACCGCTACTTCCCGATGTCGGATCCGATTGGGCGACGCGTCGGACTCGAGGACACACACGCGCCGAACATCGAAATCGTCGGAGTGTTGGCAGACGCCGTCTTTCGCGACGCACGAAAGCCAGTCGCGCCGACCTTCTTTCCGGCGATGCTGCAGGAGACCAGCGGCTTCGCGCTCGACTGCGAATTCGCGGTTCGCGTCGGCGGCGATCCGTCGGGCGCGGCGGCCGAGGTCCGCGGCGCGCTCGCCGACGTCGCGCCGGATGTGCCGCTCAACGATCCGGTCGTTCTGGGGACGCAGGTCGACCGCGCATTCAACAGCGATCGGCTGGCCGCGCGCTTCGTCGCGTTTTTCGGATTGCTCGCGCTGACGCTGGCCTGCGTTGGCCTTTACGGCACGATCGCTCAGAGCGTCGCGCATCGCACGCCTGAGATCGGCGTCCGCATGGCGCTCGGCGCCGCGCGTCCGGCCGTGCTCTGGCTCATTCTGCGCCAGACGGCCATCCTTCTCGCGATCGGCCTGGCCGTGGGAACGCCGTTCGCCGTTCTCGGCGGCCGTTTGATTGGCGCACAGCTGTTCGGCGTGCATCCGATCGATCCGACGTCGCTCGGCGGCGCCGCCGCCGCGCTGGTGGTGGCGTCGCTGCTCGCGAGCTTCGTGCCTGCCCACCGGGCGACTCGAATCGACGCGGTGCAGGCGCTTCGCGGAGAGTGAGGTTGTCTTCGGGTTCCTGAGGTTCCTGAGGTTCCCAAGGTTCCGGAGGTTCGGGTTCCGTAGGTGCCGGGTTCCGGCGAGGTTCCAAGGTTCCGACGGGGGTTCCCGGACGGTTTCAGGATTCCAGATTTTCAACGAGGAACCTCGAACCTCGAACCCTTCGGAACCTCCGGAACCCGAACCCCTGGAATCTCCGGAACCCTCGGAACCCCTGGAACCTGTCTACCGTCGCAACGAGAAATCGCCGAACACGAATCCATCGCGCTCGACGACCTCGCCCGGCTCGATCGGTATTGGGGTCGAGAACATCGGTCCCGCCGTCGCGCAGGTGTGAAACTCGCCGCGCTCCTCGCAGGGATCGGTGCCGGGCGGCAGCCGCGCGAGAAAGCGTTCGTCGAATTCGGCTCCGATCAAGTCGCGCGGAAGCACGCGGGGATCGAGACACGACACTCGTGCGCGGAGGCCGCCCGCGATCATCTCGTGCGCGAGGGCGCGCGTATCGCGGCCCCACAAAGGAAAGATCGGGGTCAGCGCCGTGCCCGCGAGGCGATCCTCGCGATACTTCCGCACGTCTTCCAGGAACAGATCGCCGAACGCCACGTGCGTGAACCCGTCGGCGACCGCCCGATCGACCGCAGCCCGCAGACGCCGTTCGTAGATGTCGTTCGAACACGGCCAGGGGAGCGGGATCGTCATGAGCGGAAGGCCGGCAGCGGCCGCTTGCGCGCGCAGGATCTCTTCACGAACGCCGTGCATCGAGACGCGCCCGGCGGTCTCGTTCACCGAGGTCAGCAACCCGCCGACGTTTGCGCCCTCGCGCCGCAGCACCCACAGCGTCCAGGCGCTGTCTTTGCCGGTGCTCCAGGATATTAGGAGTTTCACGAACGGGTTCCGGAGGTTCCAGGGGTTCCAGAGGTTCCAGGGGTTCGGGTTCCCAAGGTTCCGAGGGTTCGAGGTTCCGGATGGG
>JBOGIZ010000926.1:0-1614 GCA_050747805.1 Vicinamibacterales bacterium
GCCCATTACCCGCGACCATGTGCTGAAGGCGATCGACAGCGCGACCGGCGGCCCCGTGGAAGAAGGCGCCGTCGGCGCCGGCGCCGGCCCGATCGCGTTCGGCTGGAAGGGCGGCATCGGCACCTCCTCGCGCGTCGTTCGCGAGGGCACCGACACGTGGACGATCGGCGTGCTCGTGCAGACCAATTACGGCGGCCGCCTCGTGATCGACGGCGCGCCCATATGGAAGGAGCTGACGCCGGATACGCCGCGCCGAAGCCGCGACCTGTCCCGCCGCAGCGCCGACGTGTCCCGCCGACGCGGCGAAGCCGCGAAGGCGGAAGGCGCGACGGCGGATGGCTCGTGCATGATCGTCGTCGCGACCGACGCGCCGGTTGATGCGCGCGAATTGCAGCGGCTCGCGGCGCGCGCGGTGTTCGCGCTGGCGCGGACGGGATCCACATACTCGAACGGCAGCGGCGATTTCGCGATCGCCTTCTCGACCCATGCGTCGCAGCGCGTGACGGCCGCGACGACCCCCCAGCCGCGTCTCGTGCTGCCGAGCGATTCGCTTTCCCCGCTGTTCGACGCGGTGCTCGACGCCACGGAAGAGGCCGTCGACAACTCCCTCCTCAAAGCGACCGACGTGACGTCGAACGGCAGGACGGTGCGCGCGGTTCCGATCGACGCGCTGACAGCGATTCTGAAGAAATACGGTCGATGACGCGAATGCGTCTCGACCCTGTATAATCCCGCCCCTCTACTATTGGAGATAGTTTTATGAAGCAGTCCCGTGTGTTCGCGCTCGCGGTCGCCGCGGCGCTGGCCGCAGGCGGTCAGTCGCTCCTTGGCCGCACGTCGTCGAATGGCGCCAGTGCCGCGCCCGACGCGGCGCCGTCCAGTCCATTCGACTCGCTGCACTTCCGTTCGATCGGGCCGGCGTCGATGTCGGGCCGCGTGTCCGACATCGCCGTTTACGAACCCGACGCCAACATCTTCTACGTGGGCACGGCGCACGGCGGCGTGTGGAAAACGACCAATGCCGGGACGACGTTCGAAGCGCAGCTGCAGAATCAGGGACTGCTCTCGATCGGCGACGTCGCGGTCTCGCAGAACAATCCCGATCTCGTCTATGTCGGCACTGGCGAATCGAACAATCGCCAGAGCACGTCGTGGGGCGACGGCCTGTTCAAGACGACCGACGGCGGCAAGACGTACACGAACGTAGGTCTGCGGAATTCTCGTCACATCAACCGCATCGTGATCGATCCGCGCAACAACGACGTCGTCTTCGTCGCGGCCACCGGGCCGCTCTTCGGCGCGGGCGGCGATCGCGGCGTGTACAAGACGACCGACGGCGGCAAGACATGGGCGCAGGTGCTGAAGGGCGACGACGACACGGGCGCGAACGACCTGGTGATGGACGCGACGAACAATCAGATCCTGTACGCCTCCATGTATCAGCGCCGCCGCACGGCGTGCTGCATGAACGGCGGCGGTCCGGGCAGCGGGATCTGGAAGTCGACCGATGGCGGCGATCACTGGACGCGACTCAAGGGCGGCGGACTGCCGGAGGGATCGCTCGGCCGCATCGCCGTCGACATCTCGCGCAAGCGTCCGAACATTCTCTACGCC
>JBOGIZ010000927.1:0-4923 GCA_050747805.1 Vicinamibacterales bacterium
GTCCGAGGGGCAAAGCCCCTCGGATAAGACTAGAATGGCGGTTTGAGATGAAGGCCATTCTGCTCGCAGGTGGAAAGGGAACGCGGCTGCGTCCCCTGACCGTGCACACGCCAAAGCCCATCGTGCCGATCCTCAATCGGCCGTTCCTGTATTACCAGATCGATCTGCTGAAGCAGATTCCGGAGATCGACGAGGTGATCCTCAGCCTCAACTACCAGCCGCGCCGGATCGAGGAGATGTTCGGCGAGGGTGAAGAGGCGGGGACCCGGCTGCGCTACGTGGTCGAGCCGATGCCGCTCGGCACGGGAGGCGCGATTCGCTACGCGGGAGATTCGCTGACCGAGTCGGTCGTCGTGTTCAACGGCGACGTGCTGACCGCGGTCGATCTGGCGGCCGTGCTCCGGCTGCACCGCGAACGCCGCGCGAAGGCGACGATCGTGCTGACGCCGGTCGAGAATCCCCGCGCGTACGGCCTGGTCGAAACCGACGCGCAGGGCAATATCCGTCGCTTCCTCGAGAAACCGGGTGAAGACGAAATCACGTGCAACACGATCAACGCCGGCATCTACGTGCTCGAGCCCGACACGTTCGATCGCATCCCGGCCGATACCGCGTGGTCGATCGAACGCAGCTTCTTCCCGTCGCTCATCGAGCGCGGTGAAACGTTCGTCGCCTATATCTACGACGGCTATTGGATCGACATCGGCACGCCGGCGAAGTACTTGCAAGTGCATCGCGACATCATGGACGGCCGGTTCGCGGCTCCTCCGTTCGATCGCCGGGCCGCCGGCTCAACCGACCCCTGGGTGTCGCCAGACGCCCGGGTCGAAGAAGGCGCCATTGTGCGCGGGCCGTGCTTCATCGACGAGGGCGCGGTGATCAAGAGCGGCGCGCACATCCTGCCCTACGCCGTTGTCGGGCGGCAGACCCATGTGGAAGAGGGCGCGACGATCGATGCCTCGATCGTGTGGCCGAACGGCTGGATCGGCGCCGACGCGGTCCTCCGCGGTTCCATCCTCGGCCGCAACTGCCACGTGGGCCGCAGCGCGACCGTCGAGTCGCCGGTCGTTCTCGGCGACAAGACGGTCATTACGGATTACAGCCGGCTATGAGCCTCAACCCGAACATTTTCAAGGCGTACGACGTCCGCGGCCTCTATCCGCAGGAGATCAATGAAGACGGCGCGCGGCTGATCGGGCGTGCCTTTGTCGCCTATTTGAAGGCGGCGCGCATCGGGGTCTCACGCGACATGCGCCTGTCGTCCCCCGCGCTTGCCTCGGCCTTTATCGCCGGCGCCCGCGAACAGGGCGCCGACGTCATCGACTACGGCATGATGGGCACGGACATGCTGTATTTCGCCGTGGCGCGCGACGAGCTCGACGGAGGCGCGCAGATCACCGCGTCGCACAACCCGAAGGAGTACAACGGCATCAAGCTCGTGCGAAAGAACGCGTTTCCTCTGTCGGGCGACGCCGGCATCGGCGACATCCGCGACATGATCGCGTCACACGGCATCCCGCGTCCGGCCGGCCACGAGGGCGCGATCACAGAGCGCGATGTCGTCGACGACTACGTCCGGCACGTGCTGGGCTTCATCGATCCAGGCATCATCAAGCCCTTCAACGTCGTGCTCGATGCCGGCAGCGGCATCGCGGGCATGGTGGCTCCGAAATTATTCGATCATCTTCCCTGCAGGACGACCCGGCTGTGCTTCGACGTCGATGGGACGTTCCCGAATCACGAGGCCAATCCGCTCATCGAAGAGAACCGGCGCGATATCGTCGAGCGTGTCGTGCGCGAGCGCGCCGACATCGGCATCGCGTGGGACGGCGACGCGGATCGATGCTTTTTCATCGACGGCGCCGGCGAGTTCATCGCGGGCGACTTCATCACGGCGCTCCTCGCCGAGGCGTTCCTCATCCGCCACCCGGGCGCGAAAATCGTGTACGACGTCCGCGCGAGCTATGCCGTGAAGGACACCGCGGCCCGCTACGGCAGCGAGGCGCTGATGAACCGCGTCGGCCATGCGTTTTTCAAGCGCCGCATGCGCGAAGAGAACGCGATATTCGGCGGCGAAGTGACCGGCCACTACTATTTCCGCGACAACTTCTATGCGGACAACGGCTTCATTCCGGCGCTGCTCATCCTCGAGCTGATGTCGCGCAAGGAACAGACGCTGCGCGAACTGGTCGAACCGCTGCGGACGAAGTATTTCATTTCGGGGGAAATCAACACGCGCATGCCTGACGTCCGCAACGCGCAGGAGAAGATCGATGCGCTGGCGGCGAAGTATCAGTACGGGCGCGTGTACAGCATGGACGGCATCTCAGCGGAGTTCCCGGACTGGCATTTCAATGTCCGCGGCTCCAACACCGAGCCGATGCTCCGCCTGAATCTCGAAGCGGCGTCGCCCGAACTGATGGCGCAGAAGCGCGACGAAGTGCTGTCGTTCATCAGGGCCTGAGGCTTGAGCCGGGCGCCGCGGCCTGATACGATCGCTCGTGCCGCGGGCTTAGCATAGTGGTAATGTCCTGGCTTCCCAAGCCAGTTAGACGGGTTCGATCCCCGTAGCCCGCTCCATGTCTGAGACTCGCGCAATTGGTGAGCTGGTGATGTGGTGATCTCGTGAATTGGATTGGTGAATTCAATTACCAATTGACCAAGTGATTCGCGAACAATCATCGTGGAATGGCTCTAGAGAACTTGCCCTGGCGAGACGCCAGTTGAGCGGCTAATGCACGGCCAGAAACCGGGCGAGCTGCCGCCGCACCGGCAGCGGCGCCCCCTCGGTCGCGCGGCCGATTCCCGTGAGCAGGACCAGCGATGGATCGGGGTGGACGGCGTCAACGACGAGCGTGTCCATCGTCCGGCGTGCGTCCGACAGCTCGAGGCCGAATCGATCGCGCAACTCCGCGGTCACCGACGCCACGCGGTCGGCTCCCCACGCCAGCTGCATGTTGTACGCGCCAGCGATGCCGGTCTCGTCGACGGTCGGCTTCCCGAGAACCGGCTGGAGCGCCCCTGCAAGGTCCGCGAGTGACGCACCACCCAGGTCCATGCCGTCGTCGCGTACGTGAATCGCCGGTCCGCGAGACGCGGATTGAAGGCGGGTCGCCGCGGTTGCACGCAAGACAAACACTTCGTACGCACGAGGCTCCATGTGGGTTACGAGGTGCAACCGCTGCTGGAGTTCGTCCTTGAGGGACGACCGGAATAGCGCGTCATTGCCGTCGGCGACGGCGGTCATCGCATACCGCGTGCTGGCCAGCCAGTCAGGTCCGCTGATTCGGACCGCCGGAATGTCGTATGCGATCGACAACGCCGTTTTCAGCGTCACGCCTTCGCCTCGGAGCGCTGCGGGTTGGACGGAGACCGACCGCCCGAACGGTGGTCCGATCGAGAACTCCAGCCACCGAATATCGTTGTGATTGGCGGACCGAAGGGTGAACGCCCCGAGTCCAAGTGCCGCGAGCACGGCTGCCGCCGCGCCCGCCATCAGGAGCTTCGTCGACCGGCTTCCACGCACGAAGGCATACACGGTCAAACCAAGTGCCGCCAGCGCCGCCGCAGCGACAATGGCCGCCTCCCTCACAATCGCGTGTACCGCCGATCGGTGTTCCCGTTCCCAGTTCGCCGCGAACTGCTCATGGGCGGCATTTGGCGGGAATAGCGACGGCATGTCGACCACGCGCTCACCCTTTTTCAACTCGTCGTCGAGATGGATGATGACGACGTGACTGTACTCGTGGAATAGGTAGAGGTACATCGTCCGCGAGTGAAGGTCGTAGACGTTTGAATACTGAGTCGGCGTCCCACCTTCCTGATGCGTAGCGGCGAGGATGTCGCGGAAGAGGTCCACGGACATGGCGGAGGCGTGATCCAGCATCGACGTCGCGGTCGTGAACCGCTGATCGGGCGCCTCGGACTGCCGCGATTGCCGAAAGTTCGTCTGGACGAGATGCGGCCCCCTCTTGCGAACGATCGCGTTCGCATCGATCGCCGCCGCGTCACCGGACGCGTCCGCGAACATCAGGACTGTTTTTTTGAGAAACGCGCGGTTGTAACGCGAGAACAGCCGGACGACCTCATCCACCGTGGCGCACTTCGCCATGGCATCCTCGACGATGTCGCCACGGTAAGACGGCAGGGTCATATCGGGCCGGACGGGCGAAACCGCGAACCCATCGAACCACAAGCCGTGGTCGTTCATGCCGCCCTGCGGCCGAAGATCGTCGAACCCGACAAAGAGCCGGCCGTACGTCCCGGGCGTCGCCGGAATGAAGTGAATCTTCGTGCGGGGGTTGTCCCAGTCTTCGTTGTTCCCGACGAGGACGGCGCCGTTGTTCGTGGTCGCGCAGAACGCGGTACAGGCAGACAGCGCGGTCTCGGTTGCCGCCGCGACGAGACCGACGACGATTACCGCCATGGCGGTTCGCAGGATCCGGTGCATGCCCAGGCTCATGCGTCGCGCAGCGACTCGGCGGGATCGATCCGCGAAGCCCGGCGCGCCGGCAACCACCCGGCGAACGCGCTGACACAGGCCAGCACGACCACCGCGGTGGCGAAGGTTGACGCGTCGCGCGCGGTGACCCCGTACAACAGCGACGCCGAGATATAGCGCGTGGCCCACCAGCTCAGTCCCCCTCCCGCAATCACGCCGACCGCCACGAGCGAACCGACTCGGCCGAGCACCAGATGGACGATGCCGCTCGGTTCGGCCCCGAGTGCCATACGAACGCCGATCTCCGTCCGCCGCCGATTGACGGCGTACGACGTGACGCCATAGAGGCCTATCGCGGCGAGCATGAGCGCGAGGCCGCCAAAGAATGCCGAGAGGATCGCTACGAGCCGCTCCTGAGCCACCGCGGCGCCGAGGTAGTCGTCGAAGGGGCGGATTGTCAGCGCCGCCGCGCCGTCTACGCT
>JBOGIZ010000928.1:0-2781 GCA_050747805.1 Vicinamibacterales bacterium
GTCGAGCGCAAGCCAGTCGCGGCGTTCGTCGAGCAGCCGTGCGAAGCGGCGTCCGACGTTGCCGAAGCCGACGAGCGCCAGATCCGCCCGCATGTTTTTTCTTTATTCGGGGGGCTTCGCCCCGCCGAAGCCCCCCACACGCTCGCTGGCGTTGATGTCGATCATCACCGGACCCCGTTGATCGCGGCCGAATTCCTGCTTCGCTCTCGCGGGAGCGAGCGCAGAAAGTCCCCAATGATCTCGAGCGCCGCCGTCAGATATTCGGGATCCGAGCCGAAGCCGATGCGGAGATATCCCTCGGTGCCGAAATGATCGCCCGGAACGATCAGGACGCCGCGGCGCTCGCGCAATTCGGTCGTGAGTTCGACCGAAGGAGTGGCGTGAGGATAGCGGAAGAAGACGATCGCGCCCGCCTCTGGAGCGATGTGCGCGAGTCCGCCGACGCCTTCGAGCCAGTGACGCACGACCGGGTAGTTGCTGCGAATGATCCCGCGCGTGCGCGCAATGAGAGCGCTGCGCCGCGCGGGGTCGAGCGCCAACTGCGCGAGCGCATCGTTGACCGCCCCCGGCGAGATCGTCGTGTAATCGTGCATCGCCCACAGGTCGTCGATGAGCGAAGGCGGCCCGACCGCCCACCCGATGCGGAGTCCGGGCAACCCGTACGCCTTTGAGAGTCCGCTGGTGACGATTGCGCGCTCGTAGCGGCCCCACATTGACGGCGTGTCGTCGGCTTCCCGCTCGGCGCCCCGGTAGACCTCGTCGGAGACGACCCAGGCGCCGACGGCGCCCGCGATCGCGGCGATGCCGTTCAGCGTTGCGTCATCGAGCCTTGCCCCCGTCGGGTTGTTCGGTGTGCAGATGAGCACCGCTCGCGTGCGAGGACCGACGAGCGTCCGAAGCTCCTCGAGATCCGCGGTCCAGCGGCGCTGTCCGGCGCCGTCGGTTTCACGCAGACGCCACGGCCGCACGGCCGCACCGAGCGCGCGCGCGAGTCCCGGCGCCTGCATGTAGTTCGGCATCAGGAACACGAGTTCGTCGCCGGGCTCGACGAGGCGCATCAACAGCACGCACATCGCTTCCGAGCTGCCATTGGTGATTTGGACGTGTCCGGCCGCGGCGCCCGGATAGAGCGAGGCGACGCGCTCGCGCAACTCGATCGTGCCGTTGGTCTGCGGGTACCCGAGTCCCTGGTTGAGCAGTCGATCCAGCAGCTCGGGCGCATCGATCAGATCCGACACCTTCAGCGGCTGTACGCCGCTTTCCGACAGATTCCACTGGACCCGATGTTCCCAGATCGACTGATAGCGCTCGAGCGCGAACTGGTCGAGCTTCATGAGCGCCAGTGTAGTCGAAAAGCATGATGCGCTATCCTTCTCGGCGACCACATGCCGTCCGATTTGGCTCCCGAGCTTGCCCTGATTCCCGCCGGCGAATTCATCATGGGGTCCGACGAGGCCGACGAGGACGAACGTCCCGCGCATCGCGTGCACGTCGACGATTTCTTCATGGCCGTGCAGCCGGTGACCAACGCCGAGTACGCCCGCTTCGTGAGCGACACCGGCCACCGCGTGCCGGCGATCTACGAACCGCCGCTCGTCGCGAGCGCTGGCGGCCCGGAGCGCGAACGCGCGTTTCGCCAGATGGGCGCGCCGTATGTGTGGCACGACGGCGCCCCACAGGAGGATCGCCGGGATCACCCGGTGACGCTCGTCCGCTACGAAGACGCGACGGCGTACTGCCGGTGGCTTACGGCGCAGCTCGGACGGCCGTTCCGTCTGCCGACCGAGGCGGAGTGGGAAAAGGCCGCCCGCGGCGGCGCGGAGTCCAAACGATATCCGTGGGGCGATCGGCTGGACCGCAACATGGCGAATTTCCTCGTCGACCCGGCCCTGAAATCCACGCACGGCACGGTGCCCGTCCGTTCGTATCCGCCCAACGGATTCGGCCTGTTCGACATGGCCGGGAACGTGTGGGAATGGGTGCACGACTGGTACGACGCGGGGACCTCCGCCGTTCCCGACGCGCGCAATCCAACCGGTCCGCCGACCGGGCAGCTCAGGCTGATGCGCGGCGGAAGCTGGATTGTCGCGGATGTGCGGATGCTGACGTGCAGCCACCGCCACAAGGTGCCGCCCGATACGTATTCGTACTCGATCGGATTTCGCGTGGCGTGTTCGATGTAGGCGCGGGGCGCGGAGTGCGGGACGATGGGCGATGGACGATGGGCGATGGACGATGGGCGATGGGCGATGGGCGATGGGCGATGGGCGATGGGCGATGGACGATGGGCGATGGCGGATCACGCATCACGGATCACGGAGGAGTCATGCTGAAGGCGCTGACGCTCATCACGATGTGTGCGACGGCGGTGCCTGCGTTCGCGCAGACGCCAGCCGCGCCACAGGGACCGCCCGTGATCGTGACGACGGGCGAAGGCGTCGTGCGGACGGCGCCGGATCGGGCATGGGTGACGGTGGCGGCCGAAACCCGCGAGCGAAACACGCAGGACGCGCAGCGGATGAACGCGCAGGCGATGACCGCCGTGATCGCGCAGGTCAAGGCGGCCGGCGTTCCCGCCGACGCCGTCCAGACGTCGAGCTACGTGCTCCAGCCCGAATTTGACTACGCCAACGGCAAGCAAACGCTCCGCGACTACGTGGCGCGCAACTCCGTGCAGGTGCGCGTCGATACGCTGGCGAAGCTCGTGGAGATTCTGGCCTCAGCGATCGGCACCGGCGCCACGAATGTGAGCGGGGTGCGGTTCGATCTGAAAAATCGCGA
>JBOGIZ010000929.1:0-2685 GCA_050747805.1 Vicinamibacterales bacterium
TACGTCACCGTAATTGTGAAAGGCAGCACTTAGGCCGGACCGCGTCCGGCATCGAGGGATGATGGCTGGCTACTCAGGCACTCCTCTGGCGAAGAAACTCGGCATCAAGGATCGGATGCGCGTCGCGGCCTTGAACGCGCCTGCCGGGTACGCATCATGGCTGAAACCGCTGCCGGAGGGCGCCCGCATCGACTCGACGCTCCCGCCGTCGCCTTCAGCCGTCCACCTGTTTGCCACGACCAGGCGCGAACTCGAACAGGCGCTGCCGCGGCTGCGTAAGAAGCTCGATCCCGCGGGCTTCGTGTGGATCTCGTGGCCGAAGAAATCGTCCGGCGTCACGACCGATGTGACCGAGGACACGATCCGCGACGTGGCGCTGCCGCTCGGCTTCGTGGACGTGAAAGTATGCGCCGTGACCGACGTCTGGTCGGGACTGAAACTGGTCGTGCGGAAGAGCGAGCGATGACGGCTGGCCGATGGCCGATGACGGACCGCGGACCGCGGACCACGGATGACGGATGACCGATGGCCGATGACCGATGACCGATGGGCGAATCACGGATCGCGCATCACGGATCACGCATCACGGATCGTGAGCTAAGCTTTCATCATGTCGAAAGTGATCGTGGTCACGGGCGCAAGTTCGGGCGTCGGCGCCGCGACGGCACAGCTGCTCGCGTTGCAGGGTCACACTATCGTGCTCGTGGCGCGCCGTAAGGACGCGCTCGATGCGGTCGCTGCGAAATGCGGCGGGCGCGCCCACGTCTCCGTCGCCGACGTAACGCAGCGCGACGAGGTGCGCCGCGTCGCGAAAGACGCCATCGACACGCTCGGACACATCGACGTGTGGATCAACAACGCCGGCCGCGGGATCACGCGCATGCCCTCGCAGCTGACCGATGAGGACGTCGACGACATGATGACCGTCAACGTCAAGTCGGTCCTCTATGGCATGCAGGAAGTCCTGCCGCACTTCATCTCGCGCGGCGACGGGCACATCATCAACATCTCGTCGATGCTCGGCCGCATGCCCCTCGCGACGATGCGATCGGCGTACTGCGGCGCGAAGCATTTCCTGAACGCGCTCACGTACACGTTGCGCGACGAGCTGAGGCAGGCGCACCCGAAGATCGCCATCTCGCTCGTGAGCCCGGGGATCGTCTACACCGACTTCGGCAACAACGCCGTGCACGGCGGGCCGGATTCACGGCAGCTGCCATACGGCCAGACGCCGGAGGACGTCGCATCGGTGATCGCCGGCGTCGTCGAATCGCGCGCTGAAGACGTCTACACGCGCCGCGGCGCACGCGAGCAGGTGATCAAGTACTTCAGTGACCACGGGAGCGATCCAGCGGCGGACGCAGCGGACGAGGGTGGGCGGTGAGTGGACTCGGCGACCTCTTCGAGAGCAACCGTCGCTGGGCCGCAGGGATCACGAAGGAGCACCCCGACTTTTTCCCGCGTCTCGCCCGGCAGCAGGCGCCGAAGTATCTCTGGATCGGCTGCTCCGACAGCCGCGTGCCGGCGACCGAGATCGTCGGTCTGCTGCCGGGCGAGATCTTCGTCCATCGCAACGTGTCGAATCTCGTCGTTCATACCGATCTCAACTGCCTCTCGGTGCTGCAGTACGCGATCGACGTGCTCAAGATCGAGCATGTCATTGTGTGCGGGCATTACGGATGCGGCGGCATCGAAGCGGCCTGGAAGCGCACGAGCTTCGGCCTGATCGACAACTGGCTGCGCCATGTGCAGGACGTCGCGGATCGGCATGCGTCCCGATTCCCCAAAGGGATGTCCGACGTGCAGGCCACCGCGCGCCTCGCCGAGCTGAACGTCATCGAGCAGGTGGCCAACGTGTGCCGCACGACGATCGCGACCGATGCCTGGCGCCGCGGTCAGGCATTGGCGGTCCACGGGGTGATCTACGGCCTCAAGGACGGCCTGCTGCGGGATCTGGGCATTTCAGTGGCTCGAGACGGCGAGTTGCCCGGGTCGTACGCCGCGGCGCTGCGCGCATTGGCCTGAGCCGTTTCGGGACGCCTTCACGCCTTAGAGGTCGGAGGTATTCGATGTCCCCATTTTTCTCCGCCGCGCTCGTCGTCAGCCTGCTCGGCTCCCCGGTCGCGGCGCCAGCGCCGCAACCCAAGAACGCCGCCGTGCTGCGAGACGCCATTGCGCGACAGGCGCACGCGGGAATCGTTCTCGCGCAGTACCGTCCCACGGAGATGGTCACCCCGCCGCATGCTTCACCGCTCGGCGAAAAAATTGCCGCTGGTGTTCTCGGCGGCATCGGCGGGTTCTATGCGGGTCTGTTCGCCGGCTATGGCATCGATCGCGGTATCTTCCGGTGCGAATGTGACGATCCGGGACTGCGCGGCGCAGTCATCGGCGGTTTCAGCGGCGCGGCACTTGGGTCGTGGCTCGGCGTGTGGCTCGCCTCGCGGTGAGCGCAAGCACCCCGGATCGGCTATCCTGACGGCAGGCGCACAGGGCGCCTCCCGTCCGCGGGAAGGACCGAGTCCACCTGACGAGGCGCTCGCAGAATCCGAGTTCTGCTGCGAACCTCCTATTTGCCCGGGAAGCGGACACGGGCGATTGAAGGAGGCTCGTCATGCCCGTCCGTCGTCTTCCCGTCCGTCCCAATCTCGATCAGCTCAAGCATCAGGCGAAGGACGTGCTCCGCGC
>JBOGIZ010000930.1:0-4857 GCA_050747805.1 Vicinamibacterales bacterium
CCGGAGCTTTACCGCCGGCGCCCGCGCGGCGCCGGTGAGCAGCTCGGGCAGCGCGGCCGCCGTCTCGGCAGCGATGCCGTGCGCCTCATAGATGACCGGTGCGCGCTGCGCGCGTGGAATCCGGAGCAGCAGCGAGGCGACGCCGAGATCGCGCGTGAAGATCACGTCATGCCGGGCGCGGCCGAGCGCGCGCCCAAGTGCAAACGTGACGTAGCCGGTGCGCTTCGCCGCCGCAGGTCCGCCGATCGGCACCACCTCGATCGCGAGCGTCGGGATCGGCGGCAGCCCGTAGAAGGCGAGCGCATCGCGCGGCGGCTCGTGCGAATCCGGCCGCACGACCAGCGCGACCCGGTGCCCGCGCGCCGCGAGCGCGTGGCATGTTTCTGTAGTCTGGATGCCGTTCGCGCGCTCGAGCGGAAAACGGATGTCGGCGAGGTACAGAATGTTCACTGGCCGGTTTGCGCGCCGCGCTTGTAGAAGGACGACCGCTCGAAGAGATACCTGTAGACGAGCGACGGCGCCTCGCGCGGCAGCGTGACAAAGGCATCGTACGCGTTTTGCGCGGGCGCCAGGTTCTGATGGCTCATCAGGCCGGTACCGAACTCGGCCGTGAGCGCCACGTTCCAGTACACCGCGAGCGCGACGATCGATGCCAGCACGGTCCGCGGCACACGAGCGCGTACGCGCGCGAACAGCCACGCCAGCCCGACGATCAGTGCCGTCGTCAACGCCACGAATCGCCGCTGTCCGTATGCGCAGGCGACCGTCCAGGAATCGACGGCGCCGCCGACGTAGACCTGCAGCGCGATCATCGCCAGAAGGCATACGGCCGCTTGACGGTTCCGTCCGACGCCGGACGCTGGGTGCGGCGAGTCCGCGCCGCCGGCAGGATCTCGATGCGCGACGCCAGCCCAGACGAGTCCCACGATCCCGACGATGGCGAGCGGCGTCCACCAGACAAAGCCGTGCTGAGGCGAGAAGAGCACCTGCAGCGCGTGCGGCGCTGTCCAGTACATCTTGCGGAGCACCAGCTTCGACGGGCCGATACGGCCGTTCAGCGCGAGATAGCTGACCATCTGCGGCGTGAACACCACCGCGAACGCCGCGCAGCCGCCGACGATGGCCGCGATCGCGCGCCCGCGGTCCGGCCGCCGCCATTCGGCCTGCGCGACGGCGGTCCAGGCGCGATCGAGGGCGGGGCCGGCGACGAAAAACAGGTCCTGCTCGCGGACCATCGCCATCAGCGCGCCCGCGGCGCCGAGCGCGACGAGTCCGCGCAGGGACCACGCACCGCGTACGCGCAGCCAGACGTAGGTAAACAGCGCCACGGCAAACGCCGAGCAGGCGTGGGAAAACGGCGGCGCGACGTACATGTAGAACAGGAGCGGCGTTCCGAACCATACCGCGAGAGCGGCCCAGAAGCCGTTCAGATCCAGCTCGCGCGCGCACAAGAGCGCAAGCACCAGCGCGAGCCAGCCATAGACGGCGGATCCGTACGCGACGCCCGTGATGAAGGGTTTCGAGAAACCGTCAATCGGCGCGCCGGTCAGGTGCGCCGCCGCGTCGCCGATCGCGTAGAACGGTGCCCAGAGGATCGCGCAGCCGATCGTCCCGAAGTTGATCCGGTGCCCCGTCTCGGTCGCGAGTTCGAGAAACGTGTCGTGAAATCCTTCCGCGTGCGCAATGCCGTGGTCGTAGAAATAGCGGTACTCGTTGTCGAACGACAGATCGTGATCGAACCACAGCGATCGCAAGTACGAAAAATACTGGATCTCGTCGGACGAATAGATTCGGGCGGTGACGGCCGGCAGCAGAAGCAGAAACAGCAGGACGAGAACGGTCCACTGGCGGCGCGTGGGCCCGGCAGAAGGCAATCTCACGTGTCCTTCGTATGTTACCGCTCCCCGCGCGGCTACTGGCCGATGATGACGAATCGCAGCACCTGCGCGAGATCGAAGCCTGCGTGTCCGATCATCGGCCCGAGGATCGAACGCCGGCGCAGATAGATCGCGCCCCAGAACGCGCCGAGCGTCGCCGTCGCCAGCGCGACGTCGTTGCCCTGTTCAAGGTGGCCCAGGCCGAACACGGCGCTGAACAACACGAGGCCGAGCGCGCCGCCGCCCAGGTACTGCTCGAAGCGGCGCAGGACGAACCCGCGCTGGATCTCTTCCCGGACGCCGCCGCCCACGAGCACCACCACGCTGAACAGCAGCGCGTCCAGCCTCGTCTTTGCCAGATCCTGCAGTGGATTGTGGGGCACGTTCCTGAGAGAAGGCACCGTCAGCTGCACGGCCGAGAGGACCGCGATCACCACGGCGTACGACGCGGGGATCAACGCCAATCCGACGAGCGCCTCGCGCATCGTCGGCCGGGATCCGAACAGCATCGCCGCCGGAGATTCGTGGTGCGCGCGAAAGAAAAAGAAGACGAGCCCGATGAGCAGCAGCGAATCGAGCAGCGTGAGCGTGAAGATAAACGGCGGCGACAGCGCGCCGCCCGGAAGATTCGGTTTCATCCCGAACGTGGCCAGGACCGTGACGACGACGAATTGCGTGGGGAAGCCGCTGCAGACGATCACTTCGAGCGCGGCCGCGGCGCGCTCGATCGGGAGAGGCCGGCGGATCGACTCATCGCTGGGCTGCTGCGGAGTCGACTCCGCCGGCTCGGACACGCGAACATGTTAACTCGTGCGTTCGCTCAGCGCATTTTGACCATCACGGGCTCGGTCGGCTTCAAGGAAAGCCGCGCGCCTTTGCCGAGGCGCACGTCCTTGCCTCGCGTGGCGAGCACGTAGCCTGTTCCAGCGGCGCCGCCCGCGACCGCTCCGACGCGCGCGCCGCCCTTTCCGCCGACGAGGCGTCCGAGCACCGCCGCGCCGGCCGCCGGCGCGAGGATTTCGATCGCGTCCGTTCCCTTCGTGGCCGGTGCGGTCTCCGCGACCGGCTGCACCCTGATGGGCGTGGCGCCCGTGCCGGGCATGTCCAGCTCCGTGAAGCGGATCGCCAGATACCCGCGGCCCTCGACGCGCCCGGGACGCTCCGCCGCGATCACGTCGCCCCGCACTTCCGCCCCCTCAGGCAGTACCTCGATGCCGTCGATGCGCACGGGCGCGCGCAGCCGTCCTCGTACGGGCTCTTCGACGTGGCTGATGTCGGATCCTACCGGCGTCTCGAGATCGATCGGCAGCACCGTGCCTGCGGGGATCGTGACGTCGTGAACGCGCGCGGTGCCGCTCGTGCCGACGATGGGGTCCGTGCCGCGCGGCCGATCGCCCGGCGGCAGGGGGATCGCGCTCACCGACGCGATGTTCGCGCGTCGGATATCGGTGCGATTGCCGGTGTCGTCCCGCAACACGACGCGATCGCGGTTGGAATCGACCAGCGTGCCGGAGACTGTCGCGCCGTTGGTTTCATGCACGACGACCTGGCTGCCGGCCGGAATGGCGAGCGCGCCGCCTCCACGATGGCAGGCCGCCAGCAGAGCGATGCCGCACACGACGAAGGCTCGTTTCATGGTTGAGTTGCTCCTCCAGCTCAGGAGGTGCAACGCTGGTGCCGGACGCCTGTTTCGCGTTGCTGAGCCGCCTGTCATCCGCCATCGATCGACGTCCGTTCCTGCTACACTCCCCAAAGAGGTCTGAATAACGTGTCAACGATCACCGAAACCGATCGCGTCCCCGCGCCAGAGCCGAACGCGTCAGCGCCGGCCGTGGGCGAGCGTGTGCTGATCGTGGAAGACGACCCCTCGACCCGCGTCGGCCTGGCCGAGCTCGTGAGCGCGTGGGGCTATCAAACCGACGAAGCGGCCAATGGCGAGGATGCGTTTCAAAAGGTGACGACCTTCCGTCCGGCCATTATCGTGTCGGACCTCGTCATGCCGCGCATGGGGGGGCTGGAACTGCTGCGATCGCTCAAGGATCAGCTATCCGATCTGACGCTGATTCTCCTGACGGCGCAGGGCACGGTCGAAACCGCCGTCGAAGCGATCAAGGAAGGCGCGTACGACTACCTGAACAAGCCGGTGGATCCGCAGCGGCTGCGCATCCTGCTCGAGAAGGCGGTCGAACGGCAGGAAACGCTGCGCGAAGTGAAGCAGCTGCGGCGCCAGCTCCGCGAGCATGGCAGCTTCGGGCGGATCATTGGCAACAGTCCGGCCATTCGCGGCGTCTATCGCGTGATCGAACAGGCGGCGCCGACCAACGCATCGGTGCTCATCTGGGGAGAATCGGGCACGGGCAAGGAGCTCGTCGCGCAGACCATTCACGAGCTGTCTCCGCGCTCGTCGTTCCCGTTTGTCGCGATCAAGTGCGCGGCGATTCCCGAGACGCTCCTCGAGAGCGAGATCTTCGGCCACGAGAAGGGCGCGTTCACCGGCGCGTCCGATCGCCGCGAGGGCTGCTTCGAGCTGGCCCACGGCGGCACCCTGCTCCTCGACGAGGTCGCCGAGATGGCGCCGGGCACCCAGGCCAAGTTCCTCCGCGTCCTCGAGGAGGGCGCCTTCCGCCGCCTCGGGGGCAAGACCGAGATCACGGTGGACGTCCGGGTGGTGGCGGCCACCAACAAGGATCCGGTCGCGGCCATGAAGGACGGCGCGTTCCGTGAGGACCTCTACTATCGGCTCAACGTCTTCACCCTCTCGGTGCCCCCGCTCCGCCAGCGGGTCGAGGACATCCCCCTCCTCGTCACCGGCTTCATCGAGGAGTTCAACGCCAAGTACGACAAGCGCCTCACCGGCGTCGACGACGCCACGCTGAAGATCCTGATGTCGCACGCCTGGCCGGGCAACGTGCGGGAGCTGCGCAACGTCGTCGAGCGGGCCTTCATCGCCTGCGAGGGCGACGTGATCACGGCCAAGATC
>JBOGIZ010000931.1:0-3887 GCA_050747805.1 Vicinamibacterales bacterium
GTTGTCAAGGGGACGCCTTCTAAAGCCGCGGGACGGCGATCAGCGCGGGACCCGACGCGAGATCGTTGACGAGATCGGCGTCGCGCACCGGACGTTCGGAGGCGTTCGCCCGTCTGAGCGCGCCGAACGTGACGGCCGCGAGTGTGTAGACGCCAAGCGCCACGACCAACGTCCCGCGGAATCCGATCCAGACCGAGAGCGACGTACTCGCGAGGCTGCCGATCGTCGTGCACAGGCCGTTCATGCTCCAGGCCCAGGCGATGGCGCCCGGCGGTTTGGAGCGCAGCTCCAGCATGCCCAGGGGAAACGGCATGCCCATGAAAAACGATATTGGAAAGATCATCACTGCTGCCGCGGCGATCCGTGCGGCCTGCGGCGCCCCCATCAGGCTCTCGGCGATCGGCTCGTGCCACGCCCAGATGGCGATCCCGCTCAGGATCACGCCCGCGAACGCGACGGGCCACCGCGACGAGGTGCCTCCGGCCACCGAGAGAGAACTCATGCTCCCGAGCGCGGCTCCAATGAGCATGACCGTAATGACCGTCGCCACCGAATAGAGCGGATAGCCGATCAGCTTCATGAACAGCTGAATGAACAACAGCTCGACGGCGATGAAGGCGAACCCGAGCATCGCGAAATAGACGAGGGACGTACTCTTCCCGCGCCAGCGCTGCCGTCCGACGCTCGACAACGACATCGGCACGACGATGAACAGCACGCCGTAGAACAGGCTGGCGCAGCCGGTGACGATCAGCGGAAGCCAGTCCATCGGCAGCCATCCGCCGCGCAGCTGCCCGTTCAAGTGCGCCGCGATCGAAACGGTCAGTCCGACGCTCGGATCCGGCGATACCGCGCGCGCCGATCGCCGCAGGAAATTGAACGCCGGCTCGTCGTCCGTGATCGGCGCGATGTTGTACGGAGCGCGCTGCTCGAGCGCGGCCGGAAGATCGCCCGAGTAGAACGCGTCTGGCAGACCGCGGACCGGATCGAGCGGGTCCTCCGCGAGCCGGTACGCCGTATCGCCCCTGGCCGGCGTCGCAAAGAAGCGCGAGAGGTCGGCAATCTCCGCGCCCGTCCACGGCGACATCTTGATGAGAATCGTGGGCAGACGATCGAAGGCGTCCTCCCTCTCGAACACCACTACATGCGCGCGGAAATCCTCACGGTCCATCGATCGCCACGCGGCCGCGGCGGTCGTGATGATGCGGGGATAGGTGTGATGGTTGATGTGCAGGATCCCGCCGGAACCAAGATGCGAGAAATATTCGACGAACGCTTCTTCGGTCAGCAGATAGTCCGGCGTCAGCGCACCCGAGCCCGACGCGAGACTCCACGCGGTGTAGTTGCTGAAGATCTGGATCACGTCGTACCGCTTCTTCGAGGCACGCAGGAAGGTGCGTCCCTCTCCGACCTGCAGGTTGACGCGCGGGTCGTTGTAGATCCGTCCGATGTAGTTGGCGTAGCGACCCTTCGCGAGCGCCACGACGGTTCCGACCAGATCGACCGCGTCGATGTGCGACGCGCCGTACATGCGCGCCGCCGTCACCTCTTGGCCCCCGGCGCTGCCAATCACCAGCACGCGCTCGCCGCGATCGCGCAGCAGATAGTGCGACGCGAGGACGCCCCGCTGCCAAAAATGATCCATCAGGCGATCGGAGAGATTGCGCCGCAGCGCGGCATAGTCGCCGTCGAAGGCGTAGAAGTGCGAGCTGAGGCTGCCGCCGTCGTAGGCGATGTACTTGCGCCAGGGCTCGCCCGGCCGCGGCGCGGGCTGATCGATGACGGAGATCTGCGAGACGGGATCCCACCGCGAGAACTCGAGGCGTCCCGCGCGAATCGCGGCTGCGACGCCGCGCTTGTCGTCGTGAAGCTTCAGCGTCGCATAGTGTCCGGCAAGGCCAACCGCCGCGGCCGTGACCACCGCGGCGACAAGCGCGACCACCGCGCGCCAGCGGCGTGCGTCCGCGAACAGCGCGGATGCCCCGAGGGCCATCAGCGCCGCTCCGAGCAACAGCCGCTCCGGACCGAGCCGCGGCAGCAGCGGCACGATGAGCGCCGTCCCGACCGCCGCGCCGCTCAAGTCCCAGAAATAGAACCGTCGAATCTCGGCGCCCGCGCGTGAGAACAGGCGGCAGATGCAGATGCCGGCGAGAAAAAACGGAACGAGCAGGGCGAGATAGAGCAGCAAGAACCAGCCGAGCTGCCGAACCGGCTCGGTCCCGAACGCGTCCAGTGAAAAGGGCAGCGCGTTCATCACGAGTGGAATGGCCCACACGCTGACGCCGAACAGCAGCGCGGCGCGCGAGATCGGGACCGCGTCGATGACCCGGGCCGGAGCCAGCAGCTCGAACAGACCGCCGAGCGCCAGTCCGAACATCGCGCCGCTGATGATGCTGAAGGAAAAGTTCGGCCACAGCAGGACGTCGAAGATTCGCGTGAGCACGACCTCGACGGCCAGCGTCGCGCAGGCCAGCAGGAACAGGCCGAGCAGAATCCGTCTTTCCGCCGCGATCATTGCGTGATACTGACGTGATCGAACGTCGCGGTCGCGTCCGTTCCAGCGACGTGGCTGGAGACGGCAAGTCCGACGAGCACGTCCGGATCCATCGTGAACGTGTCAGTCCCGACCGGCGTCCAGGAGACGCCGTCGGCCGATTCATATCCCGAAATGGTGTCGCCGCTCCGCACCAGCTTCACCCAGCGCGGCGCCGTCGACTGGCTCCCAGGCGTACTGACGGCGCTCGCCCCGTCCGCCGTCCGCCGCTGGAAGGGAACGCCCTTCTCCGCCGACGATGCTACGAGCATGAAGGCATACGCCGCCGATGGGGACAGCGACGTGCGAATCATCACGCCCGCCTTCGTCCAGGCATTGACGGCCTGAATCGACGCGACGCGCGCCACGATCGTGCCGTCGCCGCTCAACGGCGTGTACGCGAAGTTGAAGGCGTCCGCGGTGCCCCACACGTCCGCGCCTGCACCCGTGACGGTGAAGGTGTCACTCGAAGACTGAGCGCCTCCAGTCGCACCTGTCGCGCCGGCATCGGCATCGGCCCAGCCGCTCGGCAACCCGGATGCACCGGTCATACCGGCGCTCACGCTGACGTTATCGAAGGTCGCGCTGGCGTTGGTCCCCGCCACGTGGCTCGACACCGCGAGTCCGATGAGAACGGTCGAGCTCATCGCGAACGTGCCGCCGTCGACGAGCGTCCAGCTGACGCCGTCCGTCGATTCGTACCCAGAGATCATGTTCCCCGCCCGGACAAGCTTCACCCAGTACGGCGCCGTCGACTGACTGCCTGATGTGCTGGCCGCGCTGGCCCCGTCCGCGGTGCGTCGCTGGAACGGCGCGCCCTTCGCGGCCGAAGCGGCGACGAGCATGTATGCATACGCCGCCGAGGGCGAGAGCGAGTTGCGAATCATCACGCCCGCCTTCGTCCACGGGCTGACGGGCTGGATCGAGACGACCCGCGCCACGATCGTACCGTCGCCGGTCAAGGACATGTAGGCGTAGTGGAACGCGTCTGCCGTACCCCATACGTCCGCGCCGGCACCCGTCACAGTGAAGGTCGGGCTGGCGTAGCTGGCGCTCCCAGCGGCGCCGGTCGCGCCGACATCGACGTCGGTCCAGCCGGCGGGCAGCGATGACGGTCCATTGACCGAGACGTTGACCGCGGCTGAGGTCGTCGATGCGCTCAAGTTGTCGGTCGCGACCGCCGTCAGACTGTACCGGCCCGCGGGCACGCTGCTCCAGGTCATGCTGTACGGCGCCGTTGTTGCCGTACCGATCACTGTCGCGCCCGAGTAGAAGTCGACGCGCGCGATACTGCCGTCCGTGTCGGCCGCCGAGGCGCTGATCGTGATCGTTGCCGGGGCGGTGAAGACGGTAC
>JBOGIZ010000932.1:0-9565 GCA_050747805.1 Vicinamibacterales bacterium
ATGCGACGCCGTCCGAGCCGGCGCACGGCGAACAGAATCGCGACGTTGCTCGCGGCAATGAGCAGCAGCAGCGAGACCGAGACATAGAGAAGGACCAGCGGCGCCCGCGCCGGCGCGACAATCGAATCCTTCAGCGGCTCGATCACGCCGCGCCAGCCGCCGTTCGCCGCCGGGTAGCGCTCGGCGAGCCGCCGCGACATCATGTCCAGCTCCGCCTGCGCTTGCGCGATCGTCACATCGGGTTTGAGGCGGGCGATCGCGTACGTGCCACGGTAATCGCGGTCGTCTCCAAGTCCCGTGATGACGCCCCAGAGATCGGCTCCTGACGGAAGATCGAAGGTCTTCGGCATGACGCCGCCGATCGTGCGCGGATACTGGGCAAAGCCTTCGAACACGATCTTGCTGCCAATGACGGACGGATCGCGGCCGAAACGCCGCGTCCAGTAGAAATAGCTTAGGCGGACGCCCTTCCCCGAACGGAGCGCGGGCGGAACGCCCAGCATGCGCATGAATCCGTCGGTCGCGCCCGACTGCCGCACGACCTCGGCGTCGCGGCCGATTTGCACGATCGTGTCGCGCGTCCGCGGCTCGAACGCTTCGATGTCGTCGAAGCTCTTCAGCTCGCGACGCCAGTCGCTGAACGTCCCGTCCGACACGGGCGACTGCCGAATTCCGGCAGCGGGGTTCGTTTCCCAGAGACGAACGAGACGGTCAGGATCGCGGTAGGGCAGCGGCCGAATCAGGATCGCGCTGACCAGGGCGTAGACGGCGAGGTCGGCGCCGATGCCGAGCGCGAGGACGATCACGACGGCGGTCGAGAACCGCCGATCGCGGAGCAGCGCGCGGATCGCGTAGACGGCGTCCTGCCGCATGGCTCTTATGACGTCATTCTGATGGAGAAGGCCGGCGCGGCGCGAGTGGACCGGCTCTACGTCTGACGCGGGCTCTCCTGCGCCGCTCGCAGCTCGTGCCGTACCGCGAGCCGCGCGGCGAAGTACACGATCCCGAACGCGACGGCACACTCCAGGGCGAGAGAGATCAGGACGGTGAGAGGCACGAAAAGCGATGCGAACGAATGCGGCATGACGGCTCTCCTGGTGGGCTATTATCGCCGGAGCTCCAACTGGGGCGTGATGCCGGTCGTCTAAAACTGGGCGGGAGACGATATGGGTCAGGATCTACGGTTCGCGATCAGGCTGCTTCGCCGGAACCCCGGCTTCGCCACTGCGGCCATCCTCACCATCGCACTGGGGGTCGGCTTGAACGGCGCGGTTTTCGCGCTCGTCCGCAGCGTGCTCCTGCGTCCGCTCCCGTTCCGTGATCCGGGTCGCGTGGTCGTCCTGTGGTCACACAGCGGCGCGCAGGCCGGCGGCCCGGTCGACCAATCCGCGATCCCGCAGGCCTTCGGCCAGTTTATCGACTGGCGGGCCTACGGACGGTCGTTCGATGGCGTCGCGACCGTCGTCCCGTGGAAGTTCGATCCGCAATCGGACTTCGACCTGATTGCCGCCGACCGCGCCGAGCGTCTGCGCGCCGCACGAGTCTCATCGAATTTCTTTGATCTGATCGGTGGCGGGGCGGCGCTTGGACGACTGTTTTCCGCGAACGACGCGGATGTCATCCTCTCGCAGGAGGCCGTCATCAGCAATGCTTTCTGGCGGCGCACTTTCGGGGCCGATCCAAACGTCATCGGCCGCACGATTCACGTGCTCGCGGGACGCCCGCGAGCGATGACGGTTCTGACGATCGTCGGCGTGCTCGAGCCCGACTTCCGCTATTCCTATCCGGATGAAACAGAGATCTGGACGCCGATCACGGAAGCGGCGCTGGCGAAGACCGATCGCTTGCAGGTGTTCGGACAGGTGGTCGCGCGTCTCAAAGCCGGCGTGACCCCCGCGCAGGCGTCGGCAGAGCTCACGACGCTCGAACGGAGCATGGCGGCAACGCATCCGCGTGAACGTTTTTATCGACTGGAGCAGACGGTCACGGCAACGCCGTTTCGCGAGCAGTTGACGCGGTCAGTGCGGCCGCTGCTCGTCACCCTGGCCGGTGTCGCGGCGCTGGTCCTCCTTATCGCGTGCGTGAACGTCGCGAACCTGCTGCTCGCGCGCAGCCTGGCGCGCGCGCGCGAGCTGGCCATTCGCGTCGCGCTCGGCGCCGGTAGACGCCGATTGCTCCGGCAGATGTTGATCGAAAGCGCAGTGCTTGGTACGCTCGGCGGCGGAGTCGGCCTCTGCGCGCTGCTCGCGGCCCTGCCGATCTGGCGCGCCGTCGTTCCCTCGTCGCTTCCGCGCGGCGACGAGATTCGAATTGACGTCTCGGTCCTCGTGGTCTGTGGCGCGGCAGTCCTCGCCGCGATTCTGCTCGGAACACTCGCCGCGTATTTCTTCGGCGCGGCGCGATCGCCGCTCCAGTCGATCAAGGACGGCAGCGGCGGTGTCGTCGGCGGCGGCGCGCGCGCGGCCGCATGGCGCCGGATCGTCGTCGCGACGCAGGTGGCGGTCGTTTTCACCCTCATCGTCGGTGCCGCGTTACTCCTCCAAAGCTTCTGGCGGCTGTCGCACGTCGATCTCGGCTACGACGGACGTCAGGTACTGACGATGGAGATGCGGGTGCTGGGAAGCCAGACCGGGATCGCGCAGTTGCAGGAGCGAATTCTTGGCGCGGCTCGAGCGCTTCCCGGCGTGACTGAAGCGGCTATGACCTCCGCTGTCCCGATGCGCGGCGTCGACTGGGTGATGAGTCTCAATATTGCACCGCCGGGACAGCCGGCGAAAGGGACCGACGCCAACGAGCGCGAGGTCTCGTCCGACTACTTCAAGTTGATGCGCATCCCGCTTGTCTCGGGCCGGCTGTTCGACTCGCGGGATGCGGCGCAGTCGGCGAAGGTTGCGATCGTCTCGCAATCGTTTGCCAGGATTCTGTCAGCCGATGGACCGGTTCTCGGCAGGCGTCTGGAAGCCTCGCGCAGCGGAAACGACCTGACCGAAATCGTCGGCGTCGTTGGCAACGTGCGAACTCAGTCGATCGCCAAGGAAGCGAGGCCGGCGATCTACCTTCCCCGCGCCCAGGATCCGGTTGGCCTGATGTGCCTCGTGATCCGCACGGCGCCCGGACAGCTGCAGTCAGTCGCCGCGGCAGCGCGCTCAGCGATCCACCGCGTCGATCCCACGCTTCCGGTCCAACACGTGTCGACGCTCGATGAGATCGTCGCGCAGTCGATCGCGGACCGCCGCTTCGACATGGCCACGACGACGACGTTTGCGGGCGTGGCGCTGCTTCTGGCAATCGTGGGACTCGCGGGGGTCGTCTCGCGCTCGATCGTCGAACGCATACGTGAGATTGCCGTGCGGGCGGCGCTCGGAGCGGACGGCGATCGTCTGCGACGGATGATCGTGGCGCAGATCCTGCGGCCGGTCGTGGCTGGCCTGATGATCGGCCTTCTGTCAGCCTTGTGGCTGACGGCCGTGCTCCGAACGCAACTGTTCAAGATCAATGCGCGGGACCCGCTGACGTTCGGCGCGGCGCTCGTGATTCTCGCGATCGTCTCCGCGCTTGCTGCCTACGTGCCCGCCCGTGCGGCCACGCGGGTTGACCCGATGGAAGCGCTCCGCGCCGAGTAGCGCGGCCGCGCCCGGCCAGCTGTATAATCCGCCATCCTTCGGGAGGTGACGATGATCGGGCGGGCGCTCACGTCGGCGTTTCAAGGGTTGTCGCGGCCCGGCCCGTTGCTCGGCATCGCGCTCGCTGCGGCCATCACCGGGGCGCTCGGGGCTCTCGTGAGCGCGACGCGCAGCCTTCCGGTGGACCTGCTTCGCTTGGGTCTGGCTATCCTGGGGTGGTACCTGTATCTCGGCCTTCTGGCGGTCGCGCTGTCGCTCGTGCGCGGTGAACCCGATGCTCGGTCGCGGTGGGCGGTCACCGCGCGCAAGTTCCTTCAGTTCTTTCTGGTGGGTATGGGCGGCGTGGTCGCCTTGTTTCTCGCGTTTGTCCTGTCTGCCGCCGTCATTGCGGTGAATCGCGCCGCCGGCACCGTGTTCATGGTCGCGCTCGGCCTTCTCGCACTGTATCTCGCGATCGTCTTTTCCCAGTACTCGCTGCTCATCATCGACCGTGACCTTGACGCGATGGAAGCGATTGCGCTCAGTGCCGACCTCACGAAGGGACATCGGCTGGCACTGCTCGGATTGTTCGCCACCGTCGTCGTCGTGGTGATGCTGCTCGCGCTCGGAGTGAATCGCGTCGAGCAGGCCGCGGGCCTTATCGGTCCGGCGACGGCTGCCGGGCGCGCGATCACGGCCATCCTCCAGGCTGCGGCCGCCGCGTGTTTCGCGTGCGTGAACGCGGCCGTGTATCTGGAGCTCGATCGCGATCTTCAGAAGCGCCTGGGCGACGTCGAGCCCGATCTCACGGGCAGCCGGCCGAGCTCGCTCTCAATCTCTCGCTGACGTCCACGCCGCCTCGCCTCGAAAACGTGCTTAATCGCCGCCGCCCGGCTTTCCCTGGGCAGGCTGCTTCTCCACGTCGGTCCGGATTGCGTCCCACTGACCGCCGCGCCGAATCGCATCGACGCTCACCGACAACTGCGGCGCGCGCTCGACATCTACCCGAAGCGGCCGCGCGCGCGGATCGTCGACGGGCCGCACCGGCAGCGCCTCGTCGCCGACACGCCGTTGGCGATCGGCCCACGCGATCTCGACGCCGCCCGGCACGCTGGCATCGAGATGTCCGTAGCCGACAATGACGACGGGCTGCGCCGGAAGGGGCGCTATCATCGTGGCCGGCGCAGACTGCGCGTGGACCAGCACGCCCGATTGCATCGAGCAGAGATAGACCAGGCACAGCGCGATGACCGTCAACACCGTTTTCGTATACAGATCGATTCTCACCGTGATCCTCCAGGCTCTCGCGGCCGGCGCGTTCTCTGAGGTTGCCGGATTCTAACGCGAGAGTGAGACCCCGTCTCAAAAACCATAGCGAGTGAGCGTCGCGAGCGAGCCACGGGAGCGGAGGGTGCCGAGCGACGCCGGCGAGCGAGCGACGGTGTGGGGGAGCCCGAGGGGCGACGCCCCTCGGATGAAGGCTTGACTCCGCCGGTTGACGTTCTCGCACGATTCGTTCGAGGTCCGGCAGCCGCCTCTCTGTTGCGCGTCACGCGAAGTCCTTTCGTTGGCAATCGATGCGCGGCCCCGATTCGCTCGGCCATCTCCGGCTCGGGCCTTGCCTCTGGCCGGCGCGTCCCCGGTGGCCAGCTTCACGTTCCGCCAATCGGCCTGACTCTCCGAGAGCTGGACGTGGAGGTCACCTCCGCCGGGGGCCGTGTCCACTCGTCGTGTGGATCACGCAGGCACGCCGCCTGCGCGTTTACCGGCCAGCCGCGTGCCGGCGCCGGAGAGGAGAAGCATATGCGTTCAGTGTTTCTGATGATCGCCCTGCTCGCAGGGATCGCCGTATCGGCGTCGGCGCAGGCGGCCGCTCCCGCGAGCACCGCGAAGCCCACCTCGCGCGCGTCGAGCGCGAAAGCGACCGCATCGGCGCCGGTGAATCTGAATGCCGCGACGGAAGCGCAGCTCCAGACGCTTCCCGGCGTGGGCGCGAAAGTCGCGCAGCGCATCATTGAATATCGCCAGAAGAACGGCGCGTTCAAGAAGGCGGAAGACCTGATGAACGTGCGCGGCATCGGCGAGAAGAATTTCCTCAAGATCAAGCCGCTCGTGACCATCGGCAGCGAGCGTGCCGCCGGCACCGAGCGGTAGGGCCAGGTCCGGATCCGCGCTGGAGGGGATCGATGGCGCGCGGCTCACCGAGCGGCACCTGCGGATTCTCGATCGTCGAACTGATGTTCGCGGTCGCGATCGCGGGCACGTTGACGGCGATCGCCGTTCCGCAGGGGCTGCGCGCCCTCGACGATTATCGGACCGCGGCGGCCGCGCACTACCTCGCGCAGCGCCTCGGCGCCGCACGCCTCGAGGCCATCAAACGATCCGTGTTTGTCGGCCTGCAGTTCGAGGACTCGACCCCCGACTATCTGATCACGACCGTTGTCGACGGAAACGGAAACGGCCTTCGGAGCGCCGACATCGTGAAAGGGATCGACCGCGCGCTGACGCGGCCCGACACGATCGGCGCCCATTTTTCAGGCGTGTCGCTCGGCATTCTGGAGGGCGTTCCGGATGCCGACGGCGTGCCGGTTTCGACAGGCGACGGGGTCCGCATTGGTATCTCGAAGCTGCTCTCGATGAACCCCGACGGCACCTCCTCGTCCGGCACGCTGTACGTCCACGGCACCGGTCGATCGCAATACGCGGTACGCGTGCTCGGCGCGACCGGACGAATCAGGGCAGTGAAATTCGATTTCACGCAGCACGTCTGGATCACGCCATGAGCCGACCGCGGGAACGTCGACGCGAACCGAGAGCCGACGCACGCCATATGCGCGCGCGCGTCGGGCCAGGCCACCACCTGGTCGTCATCGACATGAGCGCGGGCGGGGTCCTGGTGGAGGCGGCCCGCCCTCTGCGCCCCGGATCGCGCATCGACCTGCATCTCGAAGACGACGATCGCCGTGACCTGCTTCGCGCGCGCGTCATCCGGTGCACAGTCGCGGCGCTGTCGGCGGAAACGGGCGTCACGTATCGAGCGGCCCTGTCATTCGATTCGACGTCCGATTGGGTCCGGGAATCGTTGACACGTTGCGGGTATCAAGTGCCCGGTGATGGTATTCAGAAACCGCAACGAAATGGGGACGAACTTCCCAGCGGCCTGCCGCTGGAGAGGGTGACATCTGAACATCTCTGAAAAGGTGCGTGTTTTATCCATGTTTGCGATGGCATCGAGTTTGGGAGTGTGCCGGGCCTCAACGTTCAGAGGAGGCGCAATGATTCGCGGCTGGTCTCGAGCTGCCGACAGGCGGCGTGGTCTGGCGGGGTTGGTGGAAGCGGTCTCGGCGGCGTTGCCGGCCGGCAAAGAGATTCGCTTTCTGCGGCGGCGCTTCGAGGTCGAACTGTGCGGGCTGCTCCGCGCGCGCGAAGTCGAACTGCGCGACGGCCCCGCGATGCCGCGGCCGCCCGAATCGGCGCTGTCGATCGACGTTTCCTGCGGCGAGTTCCCGCTGGGCGCGATCGATGTGGTCCTGGAAGAGGGAGCGACACTCGACGACTGGGATCAACAGCTGGTGGCGTCGGCGCGCCGGCTCGCGGCGCTGGTCCTGATCATCGAGCGCGCGCAGCGGTCAGGCCTCGTCGCGGCGCGCAGCGGCCGCGAGGACGCCGCGGCGCCCATTGTGGGATCGAGCGCCGGCATCCGCGCCGTGCGTGAACGGATCGAGCGCGTCGCGGCCACCGATTTTACGGTGTTGATCGAGGGGGAAAGCGGATCGGGCAAGGAACTCGTGGCGCGGCAGATTCACGAACTCTCGCCGCGCCGCGAAGGGCCGTTCGTCGCCGTGAACTGCGCGGCGATTGTTGAAACGCTGCTCGAGTCGGAGTTGTTCGGGATCGAGGATCGCACCGCGACCGGCGTGCGGGGCCGCCGGGGAAAATTCGAGCACGCGCACGACGGGACGCTCTTCCTCGACGAGGTCGGCGATCTGTCGCCGGCCGCGCAGGCCAAGCTGCTGCGCGTCATCCAGGAGATGACCGTCGAGCGCGTCGGCAGCACCGGCGGCCGCCGCATCAACGTGCGAATCATCGCGGCCACGAATCAAACGCTGGCGGATCTGGTGTCGCGCGGACGATTCCGGCTCGACTTGTTCTATCGGCTGCACGGCGTCGAAATCATCGTGCCGCCGCTGAAGGCCCGTCCGGAAGACATCCTGGAACTTGCGGAGTACTTCCTCGAACGGCACCGACCGTTCCGGCGCCTCCGGCTGTCGCAAGCGGCGGCCGACGCGCTCCTCGCGTACCCATGGCCGGGCAACGTCCGCGAACTGCAGCGCGTCATCGAGCGGGGCGTGGCGCTCGCCGACACGGATCAACTCCGCCTCGATGACCTGCCGCCCGCGCTGCTCGACGGCTACATCGAAAATCTGCCGACGGCCCCGCAGCACATCGATTCGATGCGCGCGTGGGGCAGCCGATACGCGCGGCTCGTGCTGGAGCGCTGCGACAACAACAAACGCCGGGCCTGCCGCGAGCTCGGCATCTCCTATCACACGCTGCAGGGATATCTGCGCTTTCGTCCGGAGTTGCACCGGCCGAAGCCATCGTCTCACGCAGCGGGCAAGAGCGTCGCCGGGTTGCCTCCGGCACATCACGCCGGCGCAGGCAGGACGGAGCAATCCGAGAGGCGCACGCCGGACGAAACGGCTCGCGAAGGCGAGTCCAAGTCTGGAGGAGTGCAATGGTGAAACGACTGCTGTTTGCAATGGCGGTGCTGGGCGTGGTGATCGGAATGCCGCGGCCCGCGTTCGCGGATCCCGCGTGTACGACGCACCTGCTCGACTGCTACGTCGCGGCCGCGAAGATCGACAACTTCTGGTACCGCAGCGCCGCGGGCCTCGATTGCGAGATCGACTACGCGGGCTGCGTCGGGGCCGCGCTTTCCATGAACTGACGAGGCAGATTCTTTGGCGGCCGGGCGCACGCCCGGCCGCCAGCAGGAGATCCTGTGGGAACACTCTCGACCATAATTCTGACGGCGGCGGTGCTGTTGAATGCGCTCGGCTGCATGAGGCCGGGCCCGCCTGGCGTCACGCTCGTTCCATTGTTCGGTCCGGTCATTCGGGCCGAACCGATTACCGGCCGCATTGAAGACGGCGCCGGCGAAATCGTGCTGCTCGAAGGCGGAAGCGCCCTGGTCACGATCGATCTCGCGAGGCGATCGGCGTCCCGCGTCGAACTACAGATTCCCAATGCGCACTGCTCGGGACTCGCGCGTCTTGCGGACGGCACGCTGTGGACCCTGAAAGACCGGGCCACACTCGCGCAAATCGATCGCGCCGGCCGGCTTGTGCACGAAATCGCCCTCGGCGGCCCGCACCTGGGGCTCTTCAGCGTCGGCGGCGAGCTGCTCTACGAGGAAACGAATCTCCCGCCGCCTGCGCCGGTCTTTCGCGCCGGGCCGCCGGGGCCGCGCGGCGTCACGCCGTGGAGCGATCTCACGATGCGGCCGTTCGCGGGATTCAATCGAGGCGCGGTGATGGCGCTCAATCTCGCGAGCTGCGGCATCGGCCGGCGCGGTGAAATGCCGTGCTGGTTTCCCGACGAACCCGCGGTGTCGCTCATCCAGCCCTCGGGTCGGACGCGGCGGATCGACCTGGCGGGCCTGTATCACGTCACGCCCGAAGCGTTGATTGCCTCTGAAGCGCCGCCGCGGCCCGTGCGCGACGCGTACATTGACGAAGCCGACGTCATGTGGGTGCTGAGCAGCGGTGAACCGGCTCGAGTGCCGACCGACACTCCCGGCGGGCGAGTCATCGCCCGCTATCGAACAACCGGCAGCGCCATCGACCAGCGCCGCCTCGAGGAACCCGTACGGCTGATCTTGCGGGTCGAGGCCGGCCGCGCCGTGCTGCTGACCGGCGCGGGCATGGTCGCGGAGCTTCCGCAATGACGATCATCAAGGC
>JBOGIZ010000933.1:0-4343 GCA_050747805.1 Vicinamibacterales bacterium
ATTGTCAAGGAGACGTGCCGTCTCGTCCTGCGCACGCGATGGGGCAAAACGACCGTCCGCTGATACACTGGCCGCGATGCCGAGGACCGGGCCCGTGCGAAAGATCACGCTCGCCGAGGAGGGACGCGATGACGCCGTGCGCCGCCTCACTCCGAGCGCGCGCGTCGCGATGATGTGGCAGCTGGCGATGCAGGCGTGGATGTTCAAGGAAGGCCTCCGCGATGAACCGCGACTTCGTCGAGATGTTGTCCGCATTGTGCGCGGCGGCCGCTGAGTTTCTCGTCGTCGGCGCGTACGCGCTGGCAGCGCACGGCGCTCCGCGCGCCACGGGCGATCTGGACATCTTGGTGCGCCCGACCGCCGAGAACGCCGATCGCGTGCTGGCCGCGCTGCGGTCGTTCGGTGCGCCGGTGCTCGACCTGACGCGCGACGATTTGACGCGGGCGGACACGGTGTTTCAGATCGGCCTGCCGCCGTCGCGGATCGACGTGCTGAGCGGCGTCAGCGGACTGACGTTCGACGACGCCTGGAAGAACCGCGTCGATATCGCGATCGGCGATCTCAAAGTTCCGATCATCGGCCGCGACGATTTCATCACGAACAAGCGTGCGTCCGGCCGCCCGAAGGACTTGAGCGACCTGACCCTTCTCCCGCCGGTCGAGTCGTAGCGAGCGCGTTCCTGCGCAACGGAGAGGCCGCGCGCCGCTGATCCGTGGGCCGTGGTGCGCGGTTCATGATCCGTGTACTCCGTGGCTGTGGCCGTGGCTTACTCCGCCTGCAGCGCGGCGATCGGATCCACGCGCATCGCACGGCGCGCCGGCGCGTAGCACGCGAGGATCGCGATCGCGAACAGCACGGCCGACGTCGCGGCGTACGATACGGGATCGGACGGCGTGACTTCGAAGAGGAGCGTCGCCGCCAACCGCGAAAACACCGCGGCGCCAGCCAGTCCCAGAATCACGCCGGCGAGCGCCAGTTTCATCGCGCCGCCCACGATCATCGTCAGCACGTCTCGCGGCGCGGCGCCTAACGCCATGCGGAGTCCGATCTCGCGCGTCCGCTGCTGCACGGAGTACGACACGACGCCGTAGAGGCCGACGGCCGCAAGAAACAGCGCGATGCCGGCGAATGTGGCGAGCAGCAACACCGAGAAGCGCTGCGGCGCAACCGAGTCGCTGACGATCTGCGCGAGCGGTGTCATGGAATAGGTCGGCATCAACGGATCGACGTCGCGCACGGCCTGGCGCGCCGGCGCGGCCAGCGATGCGGGGTCGCCGTTCGTGCGCTCCACGACCCAGATCGGGCCGCTGAACGTATCCTGCGCGATCGGCACGTACATCGTCGGCGCCGACGTCGCGTCGAGCCCGTAGTAATGGACGTTGCCCACGACGCCCACAACGTCGAAAAAGCTCTTGTTGCCGTTGCCGATGTGGAGGCCCTGGCCGATCGGATCCTGGTTCGGGAAGTACTGGTCGGCGAAGGCCTGGTCCACGACGGCGACAGGCTGGTTCGCGGTTCGGTCAGACTGGGCGAAGGCGCGCCCCTTGAGCAGCGGAACACCCAGCACGGCGAAATAATCAGGGCTCACTGCGCGGTAGCTCGCCGACGGACTCTGGCTCGGAAGCAGCGGCGCGTGGCCGCGGATATTGAACGACAGGACGTAATCGCCCTGCATCGGGAGCGTCTGCACCAGCCCCGCCGATCGGACGCCCGGCTGGGCCTCGAGTGTGCCGATCAGCGCATCGTAGAACGCGATGACGTGCTGATCGTCTGTGTACTGCTTTTGTGGCAGCGAGACGCGGAACGCGAGCACGCGATCGGGATCGAACCCCGGCGCGACGGTCGTGAGGCGATCGAAGCTGCGGAGAAGCAGCGCGGCGCCGGTCAAAAGGACGATCGACAACGCGACTTCCACCACGAGGAGGCCGCTTCGGATCCAGCGGCTGCCGACGCCGGTCGACGATCGGCCGCCTTCCTTGAGCACTGCGCCGATGCCCGCCCGTGTGGACTGCCACGCCGGCGCGAGCGAGAAGAGCAGCCCGGTGGCAATCGACGCGGCGGCGGCGAAGAGCAGCACGTGTCGATCGATCGTCACGTCGGCCGCGCGAGGAATGCTGCCGGCACTCAGTTTCAGAATCAGCGGGAGACCGAGATAAGCGATCCCGATCCCGATCGCGCCTCCCGCGATTGCGAGCACGAGGCTTTCGGACACGACCTGCGCGAAGAGGCGTCGGCGATTCGCGCCGAGCGCCGCTCGAATCGCGATCTCTTTCTCGCGCACGGCCGCTCGCACGAGGAGCAGGTTCGCGACGTTCGCGCACGCGATCAGCACGACGAGGCCGACCGCCGCGAACAGCGTCAGGAGCGCCGGGCGAATCGCGCCGACGATTTGATCCTGCATGAGCACGACGCTCGTCGAGGCTCCGGCGTTCTGGTCGGGATACTCGCGCGCCAGCCGCTCGGCGATGCCTTTCATGTCGGCGTCGGCACCGGGCACCGTGACGCCCGGCTTCATGCGTGCGAGGACGCCGAGGTAGTGGGCGCCCCGCGTGGCATTGACCGGGTTGATGGCGATCGGCCGCCAGAACTCGACGTTGCGAGTCGGAAAATAGAACCCGGGAGGCATCACGCCGATGACGGTCACCGGCGTGCCGTTGAGATTGATCGCACGTCCGATGATCGTGCGATCGGTGCCGAATTCCTGCCGCCACATCGCATCGTTGATCACGACGACGTTGTTCCCGCCCGGCTTGTCCTCGTCCGCGGTGAACGACGACCCGAGCGCCGGCGCCGCGTCGAGCATCTGAAAGAGGTCCCACGAGGCAAGCATGCCGTGGACCAGTTCGGGTCCCTCGGTGCGGAGGAGCGTCGCGTCCGTGGGCGTGAACGCGACGATGCGCTCAAACACGTGATTCTGCGCGCGCCAGTCGAAGAAGTTCGCCGGAGCGACCGAGAAGAGGCCGTACTGCGGCACGATTTCGTTGACGCGCACCAGCCGATCGGACTGCGGATACGGCAGCGGCTGCAGCAGCACGCCGTTGACGACGCTGAAGATCGCGGTGGTCGCGCCGATGCCGAGCGCGAGCGTCGCGACGGCGACGATCGTGAAGGCAGGCGCCTTGATCAACTGGCGGACGGCGTAGCGCGTGTCGCGCAGGAGATGAGCGAACATCAGCAGGCTCCTTCGTTCGGCGGGACGTTCTTCGACGGCGGCGACGAGCCGATCCACGCGCGGTCTCAGGTGCGGGCGGTCCGCGCGCGCGAGATCGGCGGCGAGCCGCGGCCAGTCCGTGACGTGCGCGGCCGCGCGCGCGTCCGCGTCGACGCCGCTTGCGCCCCGCGCGACCGCGTCGCGATAGAGATCCTCGAGCTGCGCCGCGACCTCGCGCACGATGCGCGCCTCGCGCTCGGGCGCCAGATCCGGCAGGTGGAGCCGCGCGCGGACGAACGCGTGCCAATCACGCATCGCCGGCGCCCATCACGTCGTCGACGGCGGCGACGTAGATCCGCCACGTGGCGCGCTGCTCCGCGAGCACCCGCCGGCCCGCCGGCGTGAGGGCATAAAAGCAGCGCTCGCGTTCGCCGGCTTTTTCCACCCAGCGGCCCTTCAGCCAGCCGCGGTTTTCGAGGCGCAGCAGCGCGGGGTAGAGCGTCGGCAGCGCGAACGTGAGTCGGCCGTGCGACCGCGCTTCGATGAGCTTGCCGATCTCGTAGCCATGCCGGGCCCGATCCTCGACGAGCGCGAGGACCAGCATCTCCAGGCTGCCCTTTTTGAGTTCCGGACTGAATAGACCCATCGCGGTGCGACGCCTCCCCAATATATGTAGCGCGACAGACTATCACATATGTAGTGACGCGTAGTATGACGGCGCTGCGCAGGAAAAGGTTGCCGGCAGGCTCGGTGTCAATGACGAAGGGCGAACGACGAAAGACTGGCAACTGGCAACCGGCAACCGACGACGTGGCGACTGCCGGCTATTCGGCCCGCAACGCGACAATGGGAACAAAACGATTCAGCCCTCCGCGCGGGCGGCTGCGCAGAAACAAAACCATTTGGACCGCTCTGCGCTCTCGGCGCGCTCTGCGTACGTCCGTCGTGTCGGCTCAGATGCTCGCAGAAGTGATGCGAGCTGCAGGCGAGCCGTCGGCGCGTGCAGCGATCCCGGCCGGTCACTCCGACCGCAGGCTCACGATCGGATCGACCGTGGCGGCGCGGCGGGCAGGGATCCAGGCGGCGAGCAGCGCGGCCGCGGTCAGCACTGCGCCGACGCCGACATAGACGGAGGGATCCGCAAGCGTGACCTGGAAGAGGAGCGCGGTGAAGCCGCGCGACAGCCACCAGG
>JBOGIZ010000934.1:0-4828 GCA_050747805.1 Vicinamibacterales bacterium
GAGAAGGGACGCTCCACATCGCACACGGCGATCACATGTTCGGGATCGACAGCCGCCAGATGCGGATCCTCCCTGACGGCAGATTCCTGCTCCCGGCGCTCCCGCCTGGGACCTATTTTCTTCAGTACCGCGAGTCGCCATGGCCGCCCGCGCGGGGCGAAATTCCCGTTGTCTCACAGGCATCGGTGTTGATTCGCGAGACTGATATCGCCGGCGTGAAGGTCGTCCCGATCCACATGGTGAAAGCGACCGGCCACGTCATTGTCGACCACGCGATGCGATCGAGTCTGATCGGCTCGGAGTTTTCAATTTCCGGAGAGCCAGAAAACTGGGACGGCAATCCGGGCTTCGCACATGCCGGCACCGTTCGTGACGACCTGACCTTCGAGTTCGCCTCATGGCCCGGCCCACATTACGTGCGAGTGCTCGTCTATCAGCCTGGTTGGCGAGTCAAGGCCATTCACCTCAACGGAGTCGACATCACTGACAAGCCAATCGACTTCAAAGAGGGAACGCCTGTCGCGGGCATCGAGATTGAGCTCGTCGGACCATCGCGCGGCTGAAGAATCACATCGGCGTGAGCAACGCTCAGAGCGTGAGCGACTCGCGAAGGAGGTGGATGGTGTACGACGGAGACTCACCAACGGGCCCTACGCGTCGCTTCCTCACTTCGCCGCGCATCGTCGGCGTTGTGAACCTCGCGCTTGGCTGCGCCTGGACCGTTTACGTTTTCGTCGAAGCGGTCCCGTCGCGGGCGCTGTATGCGATTGGCTTCTTGATATTTGGTCTCATAGGCGCTGTCGCTTCGGCGTTGGCACCTGAACACATGCCCTCGAGGAGCCGGGGGCCCAGTTCGATCTCCCTTGGCGTTGGCGGCTATCTTGCGCTCATGCCGCTGCAAAACATGGAGGCCCATGTCATTGGAATCGGCCTCGTCACGCTCACCGTAGCTTGGAACGCCTTTGCGAGTCGGCGCGAGTCGCCTGACGTCTCCGCGGTGACTCCATAGCGGGGCGAACGGTCATCGACGATCGTCGATCTCGCGCCGTCGGGAAGGCGGTGATTTCACCGGTGTAGGTCCGAGGCGGGCCGAAACGCTTCGGCGTTTATCAGGACCGGCTTGAGTCTTTGCTGACTACAGCTCCAGGGGCGCCGCTCGTCGTTGCGACGCGGGTGCTGTCGCCAGCAAGCTCGTTACGTCCGGCCCTAGCAACCGAGCGGCTTGCCCGTGTAGATGACGCCACGATCATCTAGCGAAAAGGCCGGCCCGCATCTCGCCACAGGCGTCAAGGTTGCCGCGTAGTGCTTTTTATCTTCCGATCGGATGATTCTTAGGGAGTAGTCGAGCACCGATGCCGAGATAGTGTCCTTGATTGTGATCGCGGGCAACGCCGATAACGATTCCGGACTCGATTGGCGGTGAATCATATCTACCGTCTCGGGTAACGTGCCCCAGCCGTTCTGCTCCAGGGTAAGCCGGTCTTGCGACCGACCGCGCGACACGAATACATCGTGTTCCGCGGAGCCCACCAGCCGCATAATGAGCACGCCTTGCTGAAAGGAAATGGACGATCTGGAAGTGTTTTGCCCCGGCTGCGGTCGCGATACGACTGCACCGACCGAGCCGCCAACGGCAGCCACAATTACCGCGGCGACCATCTTTGTGCGCATCACGCCTCTCCTTTATTTATCCGTTGGGCAAGTATAACGGCGGACATCGCAAGCGGCGTGGACTCGGGCAACTAAGCCCCTGCTGGTGGCCGTTCCGAGGGCGACGCAACTCACACCTGGCCCAGCGCATCATCAGCGAGGTCGAAGCGACGGCGCCGCCAGATGGTTCTAGATTGCGCGGCGACCCAATACGTTGATTGCCTCCGAGTAGTCGCCAAGGCATCTTCGAACCCCCTGCGGCGTTTAGCGAGGGGAATCTTCAATTTGAATCGCAGCGGCCTAGTGGACTGTATCGATCATTTCTAGAGTTACACGATGCGGCGGGTGGGATCCGCATACGCCCATCGAACAGGCTTGGCGCGGTCGTTGTACTTGGTGATGAAGCGGCGCAGCTTCCGAGCGAGATCAGAGACCGACGTGAAGATGCCTCGCGCGAGGAGGTCGCGCTTCACCTTCGCGAACCACAGCTCGACTTGGTTCAGCCACGACGAGTAGGTCGGCGTGTAATGCATCTGTACATTCGGATGGGCGTCGAGGAATGCGGTGACCTTCGCGGTCTTATGGGCGGAGAGATTGTCGGCGATGATGTGGATCGCGCGCGACGCGGGTTGCGAGGTCACGATGTCCTCGAGGAACGCGACGAACTCGTCACTGGTATGCCGCTCGGCCGTCTTGCCCAGGACCAGCCCGCTCTGCGTTTCGAGCGCGGCGTAGAGCGACAACGTCCCATGCCGCACGTATTCGAAGCCGTGGCGCTCGGCGCGGCCCGGCGACAGCGGCAAAATCGGGTCGCGCCGATCCAGCGCTTGAATGGCGGTCTTTTCGTCGACACAGAAGACGGCGGCATGCTGCGGCGGATCGAGATAGAGCCCGATGATCTCCGCGGCCTTCGCCTCGAAATCCGGATCGGTCGAGCGCAGATAGCGCTCCAGTCGATGCGGCTGCACGCCGGCGCGCTTCCACGCGCGCGCCACGATCGTGTGCGGCACGCCAAGCGTCTCGCCCAGGCGGCGGGTCGACCAGTGGGTCGTGCCGTCGGTCGGCGGCTTGCGCGTCCAACTCAGAATCCGCGCCTCGACCTGCGGCGTCAGCACCCGTGCCCTCGACCCACGATGTCGTCCGTGCAGTCCCCGGATGCCGTCGGTCTGATACCGGGCTTTCCACGTCGCAATCGTCTGGGCCGTGCAGTCGACGCGCTCGCAAATCGCCGTGTAGGCATAGCCGTCGGCCAGCAACAAGATGATGCGCGCGCGACGAGACTCGTCAGCGCGGCCCCGCCGCGAACGCGCCAGCGCCTCGAGATCCGCGCGTTCGGCTACAGACAACGTGAGTGGGATGGCAGTAAGCACGCGACATACTACCACTCTATAAATGATTAGTACAGTCCACTAGTACGACTTTGTTAGATTCGCAGATTGATTTCCGCGAGTTTCTGCATGGTGTCAACGCCGGTCCAACATCCGACGTTTCCGCCGGGTGAAACTCTGACAAGTCGGCGAGGGGACGAGCCTCAGGTCGTCGCCACCTCCTGACGGGCGCGCCGTCGGCGATTCGGCGGTTCGCTGTCGGGTGCGGCGTGCAGCGTCTGCCAGAGTTCAGTGTGTCGGCGCACCCGGTAGCTGTTGCCGCGGATCGTCACGAGATGACAGTGGTGGACGAGGCGATCGATGAGCGCGGCGGCCATGACGTCATCGCCAAAGATGTCGTCCCACTCCTCGAAGCCCTTGTTGGACGTGAGCACCGTCGACGCGCGCTCGTAGCGACGCGTCATCAGCTGGAAGAAAAGCATCGCGCCCGTCCGACTGATCGGGAGATAGCCGATCTCGTCGAAGACGAGCAGCGCCGGATGCGTGAGCACCTTCAGGCGCGCGTGCAGCCGCCCCGCGGCCTGCGCCTCTTCCAGCGACGTGATCAAATCGGCGAGCGTGCCGTAGTACACGCGCCGGCCGCTTTGGGCCGCGGCGATCGCGGGACTGATCGCCAAGTGCGTCTTGCCCACGCCGGGCGGCCCGAGGAAGATCACATTCTCCCGGCGGTCGACGAAGCCGAGCTCGTGCAGACTCTGGATCTGATCGCGCCGCAGCGACGGCTGAAACGTGAAATCGAAGTCGCTTAGCTGCTTGACGACCTGCAACCGACTCGAGCTGCTGCGCGGGGCCGATCTCGAAACACTCAGTCGGCGCCACGGCGTGACGGCCGCCCGAATTCCGAGTGGCGTGACGCGTTCCTCGCGGGCGGCGAAGCGCCGCTGAAATCACGCGAGGTGGAGGTGGAGGACGAGGAGACGCGCCGCTTGAAAAGCGTCGTCGCGGACCTGGGCCACGGAAAAGGATCCCCTCAAGGAGATGATTCGCCACCTGGAGGCCGACGGCGGTAATGCGTGGAGATTGCGACAGACAGGAGCATGGCTCCATGTGATTCGTGCGCCTCGCCCTGCTACTCCCCTTTCAATGCACGGATCACGTCGAGGTTGCTCGCGCGACGCGCCGCGGTGTACGCGGCAAGAAGAGCGAGGACCAGGACCATCACGGGTCCCGTCCACAGTACCAACGGATCCATCCGCTGGAGACCGAACAGCTGATGTCGGAGCAGGTGGACGAGCAGCAGCGCGACCGCCACGCCGACGGCGACGCCCACGATGGCGAGGAGAATTCCCCCGCGTACCACTGACCAGACGATGGTCGAGGGTGGAGCGCCGATTGCCAGACGGATGCCGAATTCTGCCGTGCGGCTCGCTACCACGTACGACAGCAGACTATACAGACCCACGGCCGCGACCATCAGGGCCAGCACGGCAAAAATGATCACGATCGAACTCTGGGCGCGCGCAAGCGACAGTTCCCGGAAGAACACCTGCTGCATCGGGAGCACATCCTCGACCAGCGCATAAGCGGCCACATCATGAATGACCGTCCGAATCGCTCGGCCAACAGCCGGCGATTCGTCGCTCGCTCTGATGACGAGATCGGTCCAGAACACAGGAGACCGAGCGAGCGGAAGGAACACTTCCGGCACCGCCCTCGATCCGGCGCGCACGTCGCCGACCACGCCGACGACCTCGTACCGCATGTCTGACGGCGTAGCGGGAACGCCGGGCACGGGCACGAGCAGCGGCTGGCCGAGCGGCGATTGATTCGGCCACAGTTTCCTGGCCAGC
>JBOGIZ010000935.1:0-1798 GCA_050747805.1 Vicinamibacterales bacterium
GAAGTTCCACACGATCGACGTGAAGGTGCATCGGCCCGGCGTCGAGGTGCGGGCCCGCAAGGGCTATTTGGCGTACACGCCCGAGGAAGCCGTGAAAGCGCGGGCGCCTGCCAAGCCGAGCGCGCCGTCGCCGGTGCTGAACGCGCTCAATTTGGTGGCCGAGCCCGCCGGCGGCGACCGCGCCGCGGAGTTCTGGCTGGGGACGGACATGAGCGCGGCGGGGCAGCCGCAGGTTCTCTTCGCATGGAATCCGGCCCCGCCGGTTCCCGGCGCGCGCCAGCCTGACGTCGCCGCCGACGTGGAACTGACGGCGATCGCGGCCGACGGCCGTTCGCTCTTCCACGGGAAAATTCTGGGCACGACGCCCGCGTCGCCAGCCCCTTCGTCTGCGGGAGCGCCCGGCACCGGCACATCGCCTGGCGCCGAGGGTCAGGGGGGCAGTGTTACCTTCAACGCACCGCCGGGCGACGTGCAGCTGCGCATCATGGTGCACGGCGAGCACGGGCAAGTCATCGATTCCGACGCGAAGTCGATCATCGTGCCGAACTACGCCGCCGCCCCGGTGACGCTCGCGACGCCGCGCGTGTACCGCGCGCGAACCCCGCACGACCGCCTTGAGATTCGCAACAACCCCGACGCGCCGCCCACCGCGACGCGCGACTTCAGCCGCACCGAAACGATCCTCATTCGTTTCGACGCCTACGCGGCCGGCGGGGCGCATCCGGCCGTCACCGCCCGTCTGCTCAACCGCGGCGGACAGCCGATGGCCGACGTGCCCGTGCAAGCCGATCCGGGCAAGCCGCTGTTCATCGACTTTCCGCTTGCGCCGCTCGCTGCCGGCGAGTACGTCATCGAGCTGAACGCCAAAACGCCCTCCGGCTCCGCCCAGCAGCTCGTCGCCTTCAAGATCAGCGGCTAACGCCTCGCGTCCGGATCTCGCTTGGCTTCCAGCCGCTCGGTCAATTACGAAGGCCGAAGGTCGAAAGACGAATGCAGTTTATTCAATCCTCGGCGCTGTCGAGGGTCGCCGCAATGGTCGAAATCTGCGTACCCAACGGAGCAATCCCCGATTCGGGCCTGAATTCGAGCGGCATCAAAGGTGAAGATGCAGGGCGACATGGATACGCCCTACGACATCAGCGAACGCACGTTTCTTTACGCCTGCCGTATCGTCGACTTGTGCAAACCAATCTTGCCGCCTGGTGGGGCGGCGCGTGAAATCGCGCGTCAATTGATGCGGTCTGGCACCTCGATCGGGGCCAATATCGAGGAGGCCAAGGCCGCCGAGTCAAAACCGGATTTCAGATCGAAGCTGGCAATTTCCCGGAAGGAGGCTCGCGAATCGCGCTACTGGTTGCGGTTGATGATCTATGCAGATCCTCGAATGAAATCAGCCGCGGCCCCTCTCATCGACGAGACGCGGCAGCTGATTCAGATCGTCACGACCATGAAGATGAACGCCGAACGAAGGGGCGAATAGAAGCCGGCAGCGCAAAAGGCGCCAGCATTCGTCTTTCGTCTGTCGCCCTTCGTCCTTGACACCGCGTCACGCGTACATGCCGCGCATCTTCGTGACGGTCGCCACGCGATTGATCGCAACGATGTAGGCGGCGGTCCGAAGGTCGGTCTTGTATTTGAGCGAGGTGTTCAGGACGTCGTCGAACGCTTCGCACATCTTGGCTTCGAGGCGGCGGTTGACCTCGGCCTCTTCCCAGAAGTATCCGTGGCGGTCCTGGACCCATTCGAAGTACGACGTCGTCACGCCGCCGGAGTTCGCGAGAATGTCGGGGATGACGAA
>JBOGIZ010000936.1:0-2833 GCA_050747805.1 Vicinamibacterales bacterium
GGCGACTGGGACGATGTGTGGCTGAGCGAAGGGTTCGCGACCTATTTCGCCCTGCTCTATCAGGAATTCCAGGACGGCCACGATGCGTTTCTCGACGCGCTCAAGCGAAGCAAGGAGCAGGCAATCCGTTACGCGCTCGCGCATCCGGACTCGACGATCGTTCACAACAATCTCGCCGACATCAGCCAGGTGATCGCCAACAACGCGCAGATCTACCAGGGCGGCGCGCAGGTGCTGCAGAATATCCGCGGGGTCGTCGGGACGGCGACGTTCTGGTCGGGGATCCGCCTGTACTACAAGCGCTTTCAGAACTCGAACGCGACGTCGGATGACTTCCGGCACGCGATCGAGGACGCGTGCACCGCTGCGGGCGATCGCTGCCCTGCCGACGGACGCGACCTGTCGTGGTTGTTCAGCGAACTGCTCAATCGCGGCGGCGTGCTGCAGGTAAAGGGCAGCTGGCGGTACGACGCGGCGGCGAAGCAGGTCGTCGTGACGCTGGATCAGACGCAGCCGTCAGACGTGTACCGCATGCCGATCGAGGTGGCGATCACTGGCGCGTCAGGCCCAGCGTCCACGCACGTCGCGGATCTTCGTGAGCGGCACCAGGTGTTCACCTTCCCCTCATCGACCGAGCCGGCGAGCGTGGCGCTCGATCCCGACGCCTGGGTGATGATGCAGGCGACGTTTCAGACGCAATAGGGGCCGTACCCGGGACAGGCACCTGGCACCTGTTCCGGCGGCCACGGTGCAGCATCGGCGCTGAGACACCCGAGGCGCCTCACCACGGGCGCCGGCCGACCGGCTGGCCGCGGCGGCGGTCGAGATTCCATATCTCGCCGCACGCGAGGCATCGCCAATAGGTTCCGACGTCGATCGTCTTGCTGGTCGTGACGATCTCGCGGCTGCTGCAGGCGGGGCACTGGCTCGGCTGAATCGGCGCGGCGTCCGCGTCCTTATCCTTGCGCGGCGGAAAGCTCATGTCCGGGCCGCGCCCGACGCGACGACGACGTCCTTCGAGCGTGCGCTGAATTTCATCATGTGACACCCTCCATGCGCAGCACCGTCACAGCGAAACCCCGTTTCGACTTTAGTGAGGCTGTCGGCTGATGCTGGGCGCCGGAAGGCTCAGGAAAGAACCTCCAGTGTATCCCGGAACGCTACTTCCAGCCGCTGGAATTCTGGCGGAAACGGGCAGGGATCGGCGGCTTCTTCTCTGCGTCCGCCGTGGGTTCCGGCTCGTCCGAAGCCGCCGCGATCTCGCGCTCGAGCTCCTCGTCGTTCGGCAGGCCCGCAAGCTGATCGAGGAAGATCATCGACTGCTGCGACGGAATCTCGAATTTCTTGCCGCACGCCTTGCAGACGATGTCGTCGTCGAGGCGCAGCAGATGATCGCGCAGCTTCGCGAACTTCGCGCGATCGGCATCCCCCGCGCCTGGCGGCAGCCGGTCTTTCTTCGTGCGGCGGACCCAGCGGATGCTGTAGTCGCCTGCGCGGCGGCACTTCGGGCAGGTGTAGCGCCCCTGCCGCGTTTCGGACTTTTCGGAGAAGAAGGCGCGTTCGTCGAAGGGCATGGTCTTATCGTAACAAGGTCCGGGCGAAATATGGCGCGTTCAACAGGATTGCGGTCAGATGTCGTAGCAGCTGACGAGTTTCAGCCGCTCCATCCGTCTGAAGTCTGAGTCGAGCGACCAGACCAACGAGCCGATCTCGGCGGCCAGCGCGGCAATGAGCAGATCGCCGAACCCGAATCGGTCACCCGCAGCGGCCGTCTTCTCGATCCACGCGTCGAGAAGGCGCCAGGTGTCGTCTGTCGGATAGAGCATCGGCAGCGCAGACAGCACGCGACGCAGACGCCTGCGATCCTCTTTGGACGCGCCGCCGAGGATTTCGAGGCGCACCGGCGCGGCCAGGGCGACTTCGTCGGAGTCGAGGAGCGCCTGAAGCGCACCTGCTTCGCGCCCGGCAGCCGATCGCAGCGCCGCGATCCATACCGACGTATCCACGACGATCATCGCGACGCGCGCGGCCGACGACGGCTGCGGGGCAGATCGACGTCGAGGCGCACGCGTCCCATCAGCGCCTTCAGCTCCTCGACCCGATGCCGCCGCACCAACTCGCGAAGGGCCATCACGACGGTGTCGGTCTTGGACTTGAACCCGAGCGTGGTCTGGGCTTCGTTGAGGAGCGCCTCGGGAAGGTCGAGCGTCGTGCGCATACGAATCATGATGAATCGTGTGCGTACAGATGTCAAATATAGCCTCATGACATGTGACAGCGGGAGACGCGCTCGAGCGCCGCGGGGCACCCGGCCGATTGCCGCGCGCCGGGCGCCGTTGCCGCCGCCTGACCGCGTGCCAATGGATGGGTCCACGGCGGGATACCCCGTATCATAGGCACGATGACGATATTGACGCGCGTCGCCTCCGCCATTCTGGCGCCCACGCTCGCCGCGGCGGCGTTCCAGGGCTTCGACACGTCCGCCGCCTTCTCGGTGGATGGCCACGAGCTGCGCCTGCGATCTGCCGTCGCGATCGCGGCGCCCCAGCAAAGTCCCAATGCGTACTCGTGGGTGCGCATCTACTTCTACGCGTTTCCGCTCACGGCCGATCAGGTGTCGGCCGTCGTCGACCGCCCGGGTCGATGCTGCGCCGCGGTGGGGCGGAGGCGGCGAGCGATTCGCCGTCGCGCATTCCCCAGGACCTGCGTCTCATCAGCGGCGCCGGCGTTGCCGCCCTCGTATACGTCTTCGTGCTCGGTCCGGGCATCCGCCTCTAGCGCCGAGCGCGGCCGCGGCCGGGCTTACTGCCGCGCATTGGCTCGACCGTTGCAG
>JBOGIZ010000937.1:0-3113 GCA_050747805.1 Vicinamibacterales bacterium
CCTGCCAACAGTACGGCCGTTGAGAGATCGGCCTCTGCGAAGCGGGCCTCGATACTCCCGGTTTGCCCGATCGCCGAATTCCAGACATAATCGACAGCAGACTCCCTTCCCCCAAAGAGAGCAATTCCTAGTGTGATCCGACTTCAAACGATTCTCACGTGGAGCGTTCTGGTGCCGGCGCTGGCGCTCGGCGGTTGCAGTGATCCCACATCGGGACAAGGCGCGCGCGGCAGCGGGGCGATCGAACGGCCGAAGGACACGGCGCCCGTGCCGGTCACGATCGCCACCGTCGAGCGCAGTTCGCTCCCTGTCCAGCTCACCGCGATCGGCACCGGCCAGCCGTACAAGACGGTCTCGGTCGAATCGCAGGTCGCGGGCATCGTCAAGGACGTGCACTACCGGCCCGGGCAGGTCGTTCGCAAGGGGGACCTCCTCGTCACGCTCGATCCGAGCCCCTTCGAGGCGGCACTCGCCCAAGCCGAGGCTGCGCTCGCGAGAGACAAAGCACAAGCAGCCCTCGGTGCGACGGAACTCAAACGCTATAACGAGCTCGCGAGCAAAGGACTCATTTCGACCGAGCAGCAGGACGAGATCCAGGCGACCTCGGCGGCGGCCGAGGCCGTGGTGCACGCGGACGAAGCCGCGATCCAGACCGCGCGCATCTCGCTTTCCTATTGCTCCGTCTACGCGCCAATCGACGGCGTCACCGGCGCGCAGCTCGTCTACCCCGGCGCGACGGTCAAGGCCAACGACACCCCGGTGCTGGTCGTCATCAATCAGGTGTCGCCGATCTACGTGCAGTTCTCCGTCCCTCAGCAGTATCTGGAATCGATCCGCACGCTCATGGCGCGCGCGCGGCTGCCCGTGCAGGCCACGCCGCCCGGCAACGGTGCGCCTGAGACGGGCGAGCTGACGTTCGTCAACAACACCGTCGATCAGACGACGGGCACCATGCAGCTGATGGCGTCGTTTCCGAACAACGACCAGCGTCTCTGGCCGGGCCAGTTCTCCGACGTTCTGCTGCGTCTCAGCGAGCGGCAGAACGTCCTGGTCGTGCCGTCGCAGGCGGTGCAGGTGAGCCAGCAGGGCAGTTTTGTCTTCGAGGTCAAGAAGGACATGACCGTCAGCGTGCGCCCGATCAAGGTCGGAGAAACGGTCGGCGCACAGTCCGAGGTCCTGAGCGGCCTGACGGCTGGCGAAATCGTCGTCACCGACGGGCAGGTGCGGCTCGTGCCCGGCTCGCGGGTGTCCGTCGGCAAAGGGTTCTGACGAGGCCGGCGCGTGAACCTCTCCGAGATCTTCATTCGACGGCCGGTGATGACCAGCTTGCTGATGCTGGCCATCCTGCTCTTCGGCGTGCTCGGCTATCGCGATCTCGCCGTGAGCGATCTGCCGAACGTCGACTTCCCCACCATCCAGGTGTCGGCGGGTCTGCCCGGCGCCAGCCCGGCGACGATGGCCTCGTCTGTGGCGACGCCGCTCGAGAAACAGTTCACGACGATCGCCGGACTGGATTCGATGACGTCGACGAGCTCGCTCGGCAACGCGCAGATCACGCTGCAGTTCGACCTCAGTCGCGACATCGACTCGGCGGCCCTCGACGTGGAGAGCGCGATGTCGGCGGCGGCCAACCAGCTGCCGGCGAACCTGCCGTCGCCGCCGACGTTCAAGAAGGTGAACCCGGCCGATCAGGCGATCTTCACGCTGGCGGTCACCTCCCCCACGCTGCCGCTCTACAAGGTCGACGACTACGCCGAGAACCTCATCGCCACCCAGATCTCGGAGGTGCCGGGCGTCGCCCAGGTGACGGTGAACGGCCAGGCGAAGTACGCCGTGCGTGTGGAGCTGAATCCGCAGGCGCTCGCGAGCCGCCAGATAGGCATCGACGAGGTGGAGCAGGCGATTCAGAACGCCAACGTGAACCTGCCGATGGGGACGCTGTTCGGCGCCGAGCGCGCCTATAACGTCCAGTCCAACGGCCAGCTCTCCGACGCCAGCGTCTACCGCCCGTTCATCGTCGCGTACCGCCACGGCGCACCGGTGCGCCTCGATCAGATCGCGACGGTCAGCGACGGCGTCCAGGATCAGTACATCGCCAACTGGGTGAACGGCGTCCCCGGCATCATGCTGTCAGTGCAGCGCCAGCCGGGCACGAACACGATCGAGATCGTCAACCGGATCCGCGCGCTAATCCCGCACTTTTTCTCGATGGTGCCCCCTTCGGTCAATCTCTCGGTCGAGTACGATCGCTCGGCGCCGATTCGCGAGTCCGTCAACGACGTCGAGCTCACGCTGCTGCTCGCCATCCTCCTGGTCATCCTGGTCATCTTCCTGTTCCTGCGAAATATCTCGGCCACGATCATGCCGAGCCTCGCGCTGCCCCTGGCGATCATGGGGACGTTCGCGGTGATGTACCTCCTGGGCTACACGATCGACACGCTGTCGCTGCTGGCGCTGACGCTCTCGGTCGGCTTCGTCGTCGACGACGCGATCGTGATGCTCGAGAACATCGTGCGCCACATGGAGATGGGCAAGAGCGCGATCGCCGCCGCGCTCGATGGATCGAAGGAGGTCAGCTTCACGATTCTGGCGATGACGCTGTCGCTGGCCGTCGTCTTCCTGCCGATCTTCTTCATGCCAGGTGTGTTCGGCCGCCTCCTCCACGAATTCGCCGTCGTCATCATCTCGGCGGTGCTGGTGTCGGGGCTGGTCTCGATCACGCTCACGCCCATGCTGAGCGCGCGCTACCTGCATCCGGAACACGGCCGGCAGCACGGCCGGATGTACAACGCGCTCGAGCGCGTGCTGGACGCGGCGCTCCGCTGGTACGGCTGGACGCTGCGCGGCGCGCTCCGCTACCGCGCGGCGGTGATGCTCTGCGGACTGCTCATTCTGGTGGGCACGGCCTGGGAGTTCTGGACCATTCCCAAAGGCTTCCTGCCGGAGGAAGATCAGGCGGAGATTTCGGTCTCGACCGAAGCCAGCCAAGGCATCTCGTTCGACGCGATGAAGGCGCACCAGGAAGCCGTCAACCGCATCCTCCAGGCCGACCCGAGCGTCGTGCAGTTTTTCTCGAGCGTGAGCGCGGGGAACAGCACCGGTCTCAATAACGG
>JBOGIZ010000938.1:0-4219 GCA_050747805.1 Vicinamibacterales bacterium
GCCGTCTACGTCGCGTACAACGAAGCCGCCGATGCCGCCGCGAAGGAAGCCGCCGAACCCGTGCCGCTGCACCTTCGCAACGCGCCGACCAGATTGATGAAGGAGCTGAACTACGGGAAAGAGTACCGGTACGCGCACAACGAGGCGGAGGGCGTCGCCGACATGGAGTGCCTTCCCCCGGCCCAGAAGGGCCGGACCTTCTATCGGCCGACGGACCGCGGATCCGAGGCGGAGATCGCAAAGCGGATCGCGCACTGGCGGAAGGCCCGCACGTCCGGGAAGGACGAATAGCCTTCAGGGCTGCATCCGGCCGACGGTGCAGTCCTGAAGGCCTTTCTCTATTGCGCAGGCAGCAGTTCGTAGTTCGTCGACGGAGTGCGTCCAGGCACCTTGCGGAACATCTCGGGCCTGAGCGGCAGAATGAACGAGAACCGGTAGTCCCCCTGCATCCGTCCGATCGGAATCCCCACAAGCTGGCCGTCGCCGTTGAGCACGCCGCCGCCAGACACGCCCGGATGCCCGTCGGTAAGGCAGGTCACCAGATCGTTCGACGTCCGCTGGCCGACGTACCCGCTCGCGACGACGATGCCCTTGGAGTAGTCGTTGCCGAGGCGGAAGACCGTGTCCGCGAACTGGAATCCGTAGTTCACATCGACGTCCAGCGGCGGCAGATCCACCGGGTCCTTCACCTTGAGAATCGCCCAGTCGCCGGGATCGACTTCGACCTGCGCGTCGCCCGTGTCCACGATGCGCGCCGCCAGCGCGTGCCCGTCGTACATGATCTTGACCGACGTGATGCGCCGCGACGCGGCCTCCTCGCCGAGCGCGACGACGCCGTGCTTGACGGTGATGAAGTAGCCATGGCCGAGGTATCCGGCGGTGCCGTAGTTGCTCGCGCCGGTGATGTCGTACGAGTACATCTCGACGAAGCTGGCGCGGCGCGCGCGGAGGATGCTGACCGGCATCAGGCCCATTTCGTGCCTGAGCTGCTGCGTGATGTCGGCGACGAGCGACGCGCGGGCGCGCGGGTCGATGGTCGCCAGTTTGGCGGTGTCGTGATCGGTCACACGGCCGGTCGTGCCGGAAGTTTCGGACGGGTGATGCCGCAAGGCGGTGATTTCCGCTTGAAGCGCGGCGATCTGGTCGCCTTCACTGGCCGAGGCCTCGCGCGCGGCGAAAAAATTACCGAGACCGAAGAAGACGACGGCGGAGATGACGAAAAAGACAGTCGGAATCAGACCACGTACGGACATAGAACGCTCCAAGTTCGGCAGTCATACCGCTCGGCGCGCGTCACACGACGCGCGAAGTCGGCGACTTTGCGATCCGAACCCATGTCCGGACGCCTTTATCGCTTGGACCAGAATGCTGGGATGAAACGAGAATAAACGGCGCGCCGCTTCGAGTCAAGAGCGATGTGCATACGGACGAGCTCGGATCGCTGCAAGGAAGGGGAAAATCGCAAGAGATCAGGAGATCAGGAGATCAGGATCTCCTCACTAATCCGTCGCCAACCGGGCACGTGGACACTCATCAGCAACTTTGAACAATCGACCATGGTTGCGGACCCGGTGGTGCAGCAGTTCGTGCACGATGACGAAGTCCTGAACGCGCGAGGTGGCATCGGCGAGATCGAGAGTCAACGATAATCCAAGCTGGACGAGATTCATATTTTTCGTCATACTCTGAATATGGCTTCAGCTGAACGCGTCACGGTCACACTGCCTTCGGCCCTCCTGGACGAGATCGACCGCGTCGAACGCAACCGGAGTCGCTTCATTTCAGAAGCGGTGAGCCATGAGCTCGCTCGCCGGAGACGTGCTGCGCTCCTGCACTCCATCAGGAATCCACACGCCGAAAGCTCCGGGCCCGTGGAAACTGATCTGTCCGATTGGAACGAACTCGGCACCGGCGACGATCTGATCGAGAGCGACGGAGGGACACCTGTCCGGTGGATTGAAGGCCGTGGCTGGATTCAGGAGCCGGAGTGACGATCGATCGAGGAACGATCGTCCTCGTGGAGCTGGACCCGACGGTCGGTCACGAGCAGCGCGGCGTCCGTCCCTGCATCGCCGTCAGCGATCCGGCCGTCAATTCCGATCAGCGTTTTCCTCTGATCGCCGTCGTGCCGATAACCGGCACCGCAGGTACAGGCGCGCTCTATCCTGCCCTCGCGCCGGGCGGGAGCGGCCTCACGAAGCCATCCTTCGCCTTGATCGATCATCTCCGATCAATCGATAAGCGGCGTATTCGACGTGTGTACCGGACGATCGCGCGCGCGGAGCTCGACGCAGTCGATCAGGGGCTGCAGCTCTTCCTCGGCCTGGCGAATTAGCGCAGCCCCAAAGACCTCCTGGCCTTCTGAGCTCCTGCGAGATCAGATGCGCTGAAAATTTTTCTCGATCTCGCGCCGCGTGAGCCGGAGCACGACGGGACGGCCGTGCGGACAGACGCTCGAATACGCCGTGCGCCGCAGCTCGTCGAGGATGTAGCGCATCTTGTCGAGTGTGAGCGGATAGTTCGCCTTGACGGCCGCGTGGCACGCCATCGTCGCCGCGATGCGGCGCAGCGCCTCGTCGATGCGCGAGCCGCGGTCGAGCCCTTCGAGATCGTCAGCGAGCGCCCGCACGGCGGCTTCGCACTCGGAGGGCTGCAGCAGCGCCGGCGCCGCCGACAGACGCACGCTGTCGCCGCCGAACTCCTCGATCTCGATGCCGAAACGCTCGAGCGCCGGCGCCTGCTGCTTCAACGCCTGCCGCTGCGCCGGCGAGAGCTCCAGCAGAATGGGCGTCAGCAGCCGCTGGCTTTCGAGCCGCCCCGACGTCAGGCGCTCCGTCACCTGTTCGAACAGGACGCGCTCGTGCGCCACGTGCTGATCGATGATCGCCACGCCTTCGTCGTCGACGGCGATGATGAAGGTGTCGCGGAACTGGCCGAGCGGGATCATCGGGCGGATTTCGGGAATCGGCGAATCCCTCATCCCTAATCCAGGAATCGCGGATCCCGAATCACGCATCGCGAATCCCGCATCGCGAATCGGGTTCGTCGTTCCCGCCTCTTCGGCCCATCGATTCCCGACACTCGCGCCGGCAAGCACGCCGGGGATCGTCAGCGGGCGCGGACCGGCATCAAATTGCGCCGCCTGTTCGAGGTGGAACTGGAGTTCGGGCGCGCGTCCTTGTCCGAGCGCCTCGCCGAGCGCGCGGCGCAGCACTTCGTGCACGAGCGACTGCTCGAGAAAGCGGACCTCGGCCTTCGCCGGATGCACGTTCACGTCGACGCGATCGGGCGCGATCTGCAGGAACAGATGCACTTCCGGACTCCGTTCCTTGATCGTCGCGACGCTGTAGGCGTCGATGATGGCGTGCGCGATGGTGCGGTCCTTGACGATGCGACGGTTGACGAAGACGTTTTGCGCGCCGCGGACGGGCCCCTGATCGCCGAGCGCCGCGACGTAGCCCTCGATTTGGAGTCCCGCCGCCTCCTTGCGGACCTCGACGAGATCGGGACGTTCGCCGAACAGCTGAAAGAACCGCTCCTTGAGCCCTGCCGCGGGTGGACACTGCACGAGCGTGCGCGATCCGCTCGTGAGCGTAAAGCCGACTTCCGGATACCCCAGCGCAAGCTGCGTCGTCAGCCGCGAGATCTGGGTCGTCTCGGCGACGTCGGACTTCAGGAACTTGCGCCGCGCCGGCAGGTTGTAGAACAGATCGGCGACCTCGATCGATGTCCCTTCGGGCGCGCCGACCTCGCGGACAGACGCGATCGCGCCCGCGTTGATGCGAATTTCCGTGGCCGTCTGCGTCTCGCGGGCGCGCGTGCGGAGCGTAAAGTGCGACACCGACGCGATACTCGGCAAGGCTTCGCCGCGAAACCCGAGCGTCCGGATTGCCCCGAGATCCTCCGCCCTCGCGATTTTGCTCGTCGCGTGACGCTCGACCGCGAGCCGCGCGTCCTCGGGCTCCATTCCGTGCCCGTCGTCGTCGACCCGAATGCGCTTCTTGCCGCCCATCTCGACGGCGATCGCGATGCGCCGCGCGCCCGCGTCGAGCGCGTTTTCGACGAGCTCCTTGACGACCGACGCAGGCCGCTCGACGACTTCGCCCGCAGCGATTTGATTCGCGAGATCTTGGGGAAGGCGGTGGATGCGAGACATGGCAATTGGTGAATCGGTGGACTGGTGATCTGGTGAATTGTCCATTATTTGAAGCGCGCGCGG
>JBOGIZ010000939.1:0-9594 GCA_050747805.1 Vicinamibacterales bacterium
GCCAATATTAGACGGTCTCGAGTCCTCGGACGCTACTGGTCGGCCCGGCAGGCCGCGCCGCGACACGGATCCGGCGGAAACGCGACCGTCGTCCTGCCGCTCGCATTGTCGAAGATTTCGACGTTGACGCGGCACGGATCCGGCGGAACCTGGCCATCCACAAACGTCACCGAGGCCCGAATCTCCGAGCGGATCGGGCCGGCGACGGCGCCGAGTGTGTTGACCGGAACGGTCGACGGCGAGAAGTCGAGGAACGTCGCCTGTCCGGGTTGCACTTCCGCCACCAGTCGGGCAACGACGTTTCCGTCCGCGTCGAGGAAGCGCAGGCGCGCGCGGCACGGATCCGGCGGCACCGTCGCCGTCGGCGACGCGGTATTGACGAGATTCAGCCGCGCGGTCTGGCCCGCGACAATGCCGACCATCCCGAACGGCGGATCCGGCTGCGGAGTAAACGCGGCGGCGGTGCGCGTCAGCACGCCGGCGGCGAGAATGACCGCCAAGGCGAAACCGACTGCGAGACGGGGAAAACGAGTGATGCGAGCGAACATGGATTCCTCCTGGTTGACGGGCGAGATTGCCCCGCACCAGAACAAGCGGAAAGTCAGCCCGGTTTTTTCAGGGCGCTCAGTCGTTTCTCGACAACCGCAATGTGTTCTGCCCGCTGCGGTTCGACCGCCGGCGGCAGTTTCAACGCCTGCCAGTGCTGAAGACAGTTCTCGAACGCCGCCACGGCCTTCGCGTTCCACGCCGGCCGGTCGGTTCTCCGGCTCTTTTCGGCGATTGCGGCGTACGCGCGTCCGAGGTCCTCACGAAGCGTCGCGTCGACGAACGGAGTACTGACGGGGTGCGCCGTCAGTTCGCCGGCAGCGTAGGTAGCCAGCGCGGGCGCGTCCAGTTGGCCAGCCTTCAGGTACGCGAGATGGACCGCGCCGTTGACCATCGTCGCGCGTTTCAGGACTGTAGTGGAGATGTGTTCGGCGGCGACGCGCGCCGCCTCGAACTGCTGCTGCGCCTCCCTGTTCCGGCCCGCATTCTCCAGCGCCTCGCCCGCGTTCAGATCGATTGCGCTGCAGAGAACGGCAAAACGATCGCTTCGCGGGTCCTCCGACAGCAATCGGTCGCAGGCCTGCTGCGCTTGGCGGAGCTGTCCAATCGCGTCTTTGATCAGAGAAGGTGTCCGGGCCTCGACCGTCCCGAGCCGAAGTCTGGCGGCGGCGACGTCATAGCGCGCGCGATGGTCGGCCGGATCCTGTCCGCGCTCCCATTCGGCGATCGCGATCGCTTTCTGGAACGCGGCCGCGGCGCGCGGCTCGTCGCCGATGTTGCGGCCGGGCTGGTACGCCAGCACGTCTCCGAGACTGCCGTAGGCGACCATTAGCTGCCACTTGAAGTCCAGATTGTTTGGAGCCTCCGCGACGAGCGGTTCGCGAATTCGAATGGAAGCGTCGAAGTGATCGATCGCCTCGCCAAGGGCGGGGCCGGCCTGCAGGGCCTGTCCGAGCGCGATGTGCGCCGAGGCCGCATCGTCGCGATATTCGAGATTGGCGGGTGCGATCGTCACCAGACGTTCCGCCAGCGCCAAAGAGCGGCGGGCGGCGCGTTCCCCGTCTTCGAGATCGTGGCGATTTGCGGCGGTGCCTGCCTGCGTCGCGTAGTTGTGGGCGAGCGCCGCGAGCAGTTCCGCGTCATTCGGTGTTTCCTGCAGGAGCTTCTCGCCGATCGCTTGCCCTCGCGCGGCAGACGCGGCGGCTCCAGCCGCATCGCCATTCGCCTCTTTCACCATCGCAATCGACGTATCGACGCTCACCAGCCGCCGGCGCGCTTCACGATCGCCGCGATCCGCGAGCGGCATCAGCAGTTCTTGCGCGCGGGCGAGGCTGACCAGCGCGCCGGCCGAGTCGCCGAGATTCGCACGCTGGGGCACCCCCTGCGCTGCACCGACTTTCTCATAAGCGGCCGCGAGGTCGCGCGCGAGTCCCGGATCGTTCCTGGCGTCCTCCCGCAAACTCTCGAGATACACCAGCGCGGTCTGGACGATCGTCTTGCGCGCTGCCGTCGCACCGGGCAGCGATTCGATCTGATCGTGCACGTCGAACACGAACGTGTTGGCCAGCGCGCGGACCTGCTGAAAACGGCGATCGGCGCGACGCCACTCATAGACCGCAGCGCCCAGACCGCCGACGAGACTGACGATGACAAGCGTTGCCGCCGCGACGCCGACACGATGCCGGAGGAGGAACTTGCGCGCGCGATATCCCGCCGTGCTCGGACGCGCGAGAATCGGGCGGCCATCCAGAAATCGATTGAGGTCATCGGCCAGCGCCGCGACGGACGGGTACCGCCGCTCGGGCTCCTTTGCGAGGGCCGTCATCACGATGGTGTCCAGATCGCCGCGAAGCGCCCGCGCCCGTCCCGGATCCCGTCGGTGCACTCGCTCGCTCGGGCGCGCGGGCTGGATTTCGCAAATTGAGCGCTCGAGCGCGACTGGCGACGTGCTGTCGGCGATTTGACCGCGTTCGCCCGTGAGCAGCTCGTACAGAATCAACCCGAGCGAATAGACATCCGTTCTCGTCGTGACGGCGTGGCCCTGCACCTGCTCCGGGCTCGTATAATCCGGCGTCCAGCGTGTCTCCATGGTTGCCGTTCGGACGGTTTCGGCGAGCGGATCGAGGAGCTTCGCGATGCCGAAATCGAGCAGCTTGAGCGTGCCGTCGGCGACGAGGATGTTGGCGGGCTTGAGATCCCGATGCACCACCAGCCGCTGGTGGGCGAAGCCAACAGCGGCGCAAATCTGGAGGAACAGCCTCAGGCGTTCCCGAAGGTCGAGCGTCTGGTTGTCGCAGTAGTCCGTGATCGGCGCGCCTTCCACATATTCCATGACGAAGTAGGGCGTGCCATCGTCAGTCCCTCCGTCGAGCAGACGTGCGATGTTCGGGTGTTCGAGCTGAGCGAGGATCTGGCGTTCGAGACGGAACCGTTCGCCGACCAGAACCGGGTCCGACCACGGCGGAGGGACTTTCAGGGCGACGGTCTTGCGATATTCATCGTCGCTGCGGACCGCCTCAAAGACAATCCCCATGCCGCCGCGTCCGATTTGGCGGACGATGCGGTACGCGCCGAGCCGGCGGCCCGCCCAGCCGTTCGCGAGACCCGCGGCTACGCTGCCGACGACGCCGGCGATCGCCGCCGCGGCATCGGCGCCTGCGTCCAGCATTCCGCGCAGCTCGCGGGCGAGATCCGGATCTCCGGCCGTTTCGCGCGAGACGAAGGCGTCGCGGTCGCTCGCAGATAATTCCGACGCGGCGCTGAAGAGCGCCTCGAGCTTTCGCCAGCGCGCATCGGTCAGCGGCAATGGCATGGGTTGCCTCAGTACAAGCGGAAAGTCAGCGCGCGCCTTTCATCGCCTGGGCGAGCCACGCTTCCGCGGTCTTCTGATCGCGGCTCACGGTTGGCGCAGACACTTCGAGGAGCTCCGCCGTCTCCTCGACTGAGAGGCCGCCGAAGTGTCGCAGCTCGACGACTCGAGCCTGGCGCGGGCGGACGGCTGCCAGCTGCTCCAGCGCCTCGTTCAGCGCGAGCAACTCGACGATCGAAGCCGCTCCCGCGGCAGCGGATTCGTCAAGCGCCGTTTTTGCTGCGCCGCCCCCGCGCTTGCCGGCCTTGGTGCTCCTGGCATGGTCCACGAGAATCCGCCGCATCATCTGCGCCGCGAGTGCGTAGAACTGCTTGCGGTGCTCGAACGCTCCGCCGTCCTGTTTCACGAGCCGCAGCCAGGCTTCATGAACGAGCGCCGTCGGCTGCAGCGTGTGATCGGAGCGCTCGCGCCGGAGATAGGCACCGGCGATCTTTCGCAGCTCCGCATAGACCACCGGCATGAGCGCGTCGAGCGCAGCCTGATCGCCGCCGACCCAGCGGGTCAGCAACTGCGTCACGTCGCCAGATTCAGCATTCGTCATTCAGCATTCGCTACAACCCCGCAGGCGCGAGGCTGGGTCCGCGCTTCACGAATCGTCCCGCGCCCCTCTTCCCGGTGAACGCGTCGTTTTCGATGACGACGGCTCCCTGCGAGATGACGTGCGACGGGGCGCCTTCGACGATGATCCCTTCGTAGGGGTTGTAATCGACGCGCATGTGCAGCGTCTTGACCCAGAGTGTCTGCTTCTTTTTCGGATCGAACACCACGATGTCGGCGTCGCTTCCGATCGCGATCGTGCCCTTGCGCGGGAACAGTCCGAACATTTTGGCGGGGGTCGTCGAGCAGAGTTCCACAAAGCGGTTGAGGCTGATGCGCTTCTGGCGGACGCCGCCGTTGTGGACGAGCGTGAGCCGGGTTTCGATGCCGGGCGCGCCGTTGGGGATCTTGCTGAAATCGTCTTTTCCCAGTTCCTTCTGCTCGCTCATGCAGAACGGGCAGTGATCGGTCGAGATGACCTGCAGATCATTTTTCGCGAGCCCCTTCCAGAGCACGTCCTGGTGCCACTTCTCGCGAAGCGGCGGCGACATCACGTACTTGGCGCCGTCGAATCCCGGCTCCTCGTAGTTGTCGTACGACAGGAACAGGTACTGCGGGCAGGTTTCGGCGTACGCCGGCAGGCCCATGTCGCGCGCCTCGCGTACTTTCTGCAGCGCGTCGGCCGACGAGAGGTGCACGATATAAATCGGCACGCGCGCCATTTCGGCGAGCGCGATCGCGCGGCCCGTCGCTTCACTCTCGGCGCGCGGGGGCCGCGTGAGCGCGTGGTACTTCGGGGCTTTCTCTCCCTTGCGAAGCGCCTCCTGCACGAGCAGATCGATCACGCCGCCGTTCTCCGCGTGCATGCACACGAGGCCGCCGTTGTCGCCCGTTCGCCGCAGCGCGCGGAAGATTGTCGAGTCGTCCACCATGAACACGCCTGGATAGGCCATGAACAGCTTGAAGCTGGTGATCCCTTCGTTCAGGACCAGCGCGTCCATGTCGCCGAGTCCCGCGTCGGGCAGCTCGGTGACGATCATGTGGAACGAATAGTCGATGACGGCCTTGCCCGACGCTTTCTTCATCCACTCGTCGAGCGCATGCCGCATCGACTGGCCGCGATATTGAATCGCGAAATCCACCAGCGACGTCGTGCCGCCGAAGGCCGCCGCGATTGTGCCGGTCTCGAAGTCGTCGGCCGATGTCGTTCCCCCGAACGGCATGTCGAGGTGCGTGTGGACATCGATGCCGCCTGGCATGACGTACTGTCCGCTCGCGTCGATCGTCCGCTCGGCCTGATACCGATGCGACGGCAGATCCCGGCCGATCGCGGTCACGATCCCGTTCTCGCAGAAGACGTCGGCGACGTAGTCGTCCGCCGCGGTGATGATGCGCCCGTTCTTGATTAGCAGTGACATGGCGAATGAGTTGGCACTACAGCGTCGTGATCGCGCCATACGTCTCTGGTCTTCGGTCTCGATAGAACTGCCAGGTGTTGCGCACCTCCGCAATGAGATCGAGATTCAGTTCCGCAACGACGAGCTCGTCCTTGTCGCGGCTCGCTTCGGCGACCATGCGGCCGCGGGGATCGCAGAAGTAACTCTGGCCGTAGAACTCGCCGATGTTCCACGGCGCCTCGGTCCCGACGCGGTTGATCGCGCCGACGAAATAGCCGTTCGCGACGGCGTGCGCGGGCTGCTCGAGTTTCCACAGATACTCCGACAGCCCCGCCACGGTTGCCGAGGGATTGAACACGATCTCGGCGCCGTTCAGCCCCAGAATGCGCGCGCCTTCGGGAAAGTGCCGGTCGTAACAGATGTACACGCCGATTTTTCCCGCCGCTGTCTGAAAGACGGGATAGCCCGTGTTACCCGGACGAAAGTAGTACTTCTCCCAGAATCCTGGCGCCACCTGGGGGATGTGGTGCTTGCGATACTTGCCGAGATACCGACCGTCGGCGTCGATAATCGCCGCCGTGTTGTAATAGACGCCCGTGTTCTCGACTTCGTACATCGGTACGATCATCACCATGCCGAGACGCTTCGCTACGTCCTGCATCATCTTCGTCGTCGGTCCGTCGGGGATCGGCTCCGTCAGCTCGTACCAGCGCGTTTTCTGTTCGGCGCAGAAATATGGCCCATAGAACAGCTCCTGAAGGCATACAACCTGCACGCCGTTTTTCCCGGCCTGCTCGATGTACGGCATGGTTTTATCGACCATTCGGCGCTTGACCTCGTCGGTCGAGCCGTCGAGCGAGACGTCGGCCTTTATTTGAATCAACCCGCCGCGGACCGTTCTTGCCATGGATGCCTCCGGACGAGGGGAAATTAGCACACTTGCAGCGCGGCCAGCGACGCGCCTTCGTCTAAGACTGTGATGCGAACCGCTGTCTGGCTGTCCTCGATAGTGTTCGGCTTGTCCGTTTCCGCACAGGCGCAGACGCCGCAGAAGCCGCTTCCCATTGCCCCGATTCACATTTCCCGCGCGAGCGGGCCGATCAAGATCGACGGCGACCTGTCGGATGCGGCCTGGCGCACGGCGACCCGCGTCGAGAAGTGGTACGAAATTCAGCCTGGCGACAACACCGAGCCGCCGGTGAAAAGCGTCGGGTACCTGACCTACGACGCTCGATTCTTCTATGCGGCGTTCGACTTCGAGGATCCCGACCCCTCCAGCATTCGCGCGCCGCTGGGAGATCACGACGACATCAGCGGCACCAGCATGGATTTCGGGGGCGTCTTCATCGACGCCTTGAACACCGGCCGCACGGCGCTGGAGTTCTTCGTCACGCCGAGCAACGTCCAGTACGACGCGGTGACCGACGATGCGTCTGGCGAGAATCCGTCGCCGGACTTTTTCTGGGATTCGGCGACGAAGCGAACGAGCCACGGCTGGACCCTCGAGATGCGGATTCCGTTTTCGACGCTGCGCTACAGGCAGCGCGATCCCAAGCGATGGGGCATCATTCTCTTCCGGAACTATCCGCGACAATTCCGGCACCAGATCGTCTCGACGACCTTCCCGCGCGGCGGCAACTGCACCGTCTGCCGATCGAATCCCCTGGCCGGGCTCCAAGGCTTGCCGTCGGGCGGCCATATCGTGGCGGCGCCATACGTGAGTGGCAGCGACACGGCGACGCCCCAGGGAGGCGTTCTCGGCGCGCCGTTGAGCAGCGGATCGCCGCATGGACGCGTCGGCATCGACGTGAAGTACAACCCGAACGCGGACACCGCGATCGACGCGACGATCAAGCCGGACTTCTCCCAGATCGAGTCCGATACGGCGCAGATCTCCGCGAACCAGCGGTTTGCGCTGTTCTATCCGGAGAAGCGGCCGTTTTTTCTCGAGGGCGTCGATCTGTTCCAGACGCCGATCCAGGCGGTCTATACGCGCACGATCACCGATCCCCTCTGGGGCGGCCGGGTCACCGGCAGGGATGGGGGCGTCCGGTACACCGCGCTTGTCGCTGAAGACGCCGGCGGCGGCACGGTCGTCCTGCCGGGATCGAACGGATCGTCGTCGGCGCCGCAGGATTTCTCGTCCACGGTGTTCGTCGGCCGCGCGAAAAAAGAACTCGGGCGCTCGTTCGTGGGCGCGCTGATGACCGATCGCGAAACGACGGACGTCGCGGCCCAGAACCGTGTGGCCGGGCCGGATTTCGAGTGGCGGCCGAACAGCGCGGACGTGGTCACAGGACAGTGGCTGTTGAGCGACACGCGTACGCCGAATCGTCCGGATCTGGCCGAAGAATGGGACGGAGGCACGATGACCGGCAGCGCGCTGCAGACGGGATGGACCCACAGCACGCGCCATCTCGACTGGGGCTCGTCGTACTCCGATTTGAGCGGCGGATTCCGCGCCGACACCGGGTTCGTGCCGCAGGTCGGATACCGCCAGTTCATGGGTTCGACCGGCTGGTCGGTTCATCCGACCGGCATCGTCTCGAGCGAACGAACCTTCGTGAACGTGCAGTATCAGCGCGACGATGCGGGGCAGGTCATCACCGAAAACGTGCAGCCCGGCGTCAGCATGAACACGCGGTGGAACGGGTCGACGCAGCTGCAATACGTGAACGATCGGACGCGCGCGGGAGATGCGCTCATCGGTCGACAGCAGTTTGTGTACTTCCTTCAGGTCAGCCCATCACGACGCGTCAGCCTTCTTTCTGTCAATTCGACCGTCGGACAGGACATCGATTTCGCGAACGCGCGCCCGGCGACGGGCCTGACGCTGAATCTCGAAGCCACTATTCAACCGACCATTCATCTGGCCATCGACGCCATCGAAGATACGCGCACGCTGCACGTCTCGGTGACGTCGCCGGACCAGCGTCTGTTCGTGCAGCGGGTCACGCGCGTCAAAGGCACATATACGTTTACGGCGCGCCTCTTCGTGCGCGTCATCGGTCAATATGTGGCGACCACGAGCGATCCCTCGCTCTACCTCACGCCGGTGCCAGCGCGCGCGGGAGATTTCAGCGGGTCCGCCCTGTTCGCCTTCAAGTTGAACTGGCAGTCGGTGATGTTCGTCGGCTACGGGGACGATCGTGAACTGTCGGACATCCGCCGCCTCGAGCCGCTGGACCGTCAATTGTTCGTGAAGCTCTCATACGCGTTTCAGCGCTGAACGGCGCCCCAACGTGCTACGGTTGCGGAGAGGACCCGCCATGAAATGGATACATAAGATGAGCCAGCCTGGACAGCCGTGGATGGTTGGGGTCGAGGTCTGGATCATCGCCATTGTGGGGATCGTCCTGGCTGTCGCTTGCCTCGTCTCCCGTCTGTAAGCGTTATCATCTCCACGCATGCCTCCCACGCTCTCGACCCGCTTTACCGGCATCGAGTTCGAGAATCCCTTCCTGCTCGCGTCCGCGCCGCCGACAGAATCCGATACGAATATCCTGCGCGCGTTCGAGGCGGGCTGGGGGGGCGTGGTCGTCAAGACGATTGGCATGCACCCGGTGATCAACGTCAAGGGACCGAAAACGAAGTTCCTGCGATCGAACGCCGACAGCTGCCGCATCTCGATGGAGAAGCGCGCGAACGCGGCGCTCCATTCATCGTGGAACTGGGAGCTCATCTCCGACAAGCCGCTCGACTGGTGGCTGCCGCGTCTGCGGCGCATCAAGCAGGCGTTCCCGCACAAAGTGCTCGTGGCCTCGATCATGGCGGGATCGGGCGACGACAAAGAGGTGAATCACTGGCGCGAACTGGCCGTCGCGTGTCAGGAGCAGGGCGTCGACGCCTTCGAACTGAATCTGTCGTGCCCGCACATGGACCGGGAGGACATGGGTTCGAACATCGGAAAGAACTGCGCGCTCATCGACACGGTCGTCCGCGCGGTCAAGGATGTCGCGACGCGCCCGGTCTGGGTGAAGCTGACGCCGACGACCACCAATATTGCGAAAGAAGCCGAAGCCGCGTTCAACGCCGGCGCCGATTCGATTTCGTCGTCGAACACCTTTACGTCGCTGCCGCCGATCGATGCGGAGACGCTCGAGTTCGAGTGCAATGTGGACGGGCAGGTCTCGTACGGCGGCCTTGGCGGTCCGGCGATTCTGCCGCTCTCGATGGCGAAGATGGCGCAGATGACGACGGCGTTTCCCGACAGGAGCTTTTCGGGCATCGGCGGCATCTCGGACT
>JBOGIZ010000940.1:0-6702 GCA_050747805.1 Vicinamibacterales bacterium
ACCGGCGACTGTGCGATCGCACGCGCGACGCGTTCCTCGTTGAATGCCCACAAGTCTTCGATCGATCCGCCGCCGCGTCCCACGATGAGGACGTCGACGCCCGGGACGCGTCCCAGCATCCGAACGCCCGTCGCGATGTCGGCCGCGGCGTCTTCGCCCTGCACGCGCGCCGGACGGATGAGCACGCTCATGTTCGGCGCGCGGCGCGTCAGGACCTTGAGGATGTCGCGCAGCGCCGCGCCGTCGAACGACGTGACGATTCCGATGCGCCGGGGAAACGCCGGCAGCGGCCGCTTGCGCGCGCTGTCGAACAGCCCTTCGGACTGCAGGCGCGTCTTGAGCTGATCGAAGGCAAGCTGCAGGGCGCCGAGCCCGTGCGGTTCGAGATGTTCGCAGACGATCTGATACTCGCCCTTCGGCTCGTACACACTGACCCGTCCGCGCGCAATGACGTGAAGCCCGTCTTCCGGCGTGAAGCGCAGATACCGGACGGTCGTGCGGAACATGACGGCCTTGACCTGCGCGCCGCCGTCTTTGAGCGTGAAGTACACGTGTCCCGTGTTCCACACTTTGCAGTTCGAAATCTCGCCTTCGATCCAGATTTCTCCGAAGCGGTCTTCGATGAGGCCGCGCAGGACGCCCGTCAGCTCGCTGACCGTATAGACGTGGCGCTGCGCCGGCGCGCGCGCGGCGTCGCCAGCGCGTTCCTCCTGCGGCTCGTCTTCGAACGGCTGATCGAACAGGTCCGGCACGCGCTCAGCCTGCGGTGTTCGGCGCGGCGGCCGCGGCAAGCGCGTCGATGTCTTCCGACGAGAGATTGAGGCGCGTGATTTCTGTCGCGCGTCCCGTCGCCTGATCGGCCGTGACGACGACGGCGTTGAGCCGGCCGGGGCCGCCGGCAGCCTCGAACTTCGCCGGCATCGCATTCAGGAAGCGGCCGAGCGCGGCCTCCGTGGTCACGCCGATGATCGAGTCGTGCGGTCACGTCATTCCGGCATCGGTGAGGTACGCCGTGCCCTTCGGCAGAATCCGCTCGTCGGCGGTCTGCACGTGCGTGTGCGTGCCGATAACCGCCGTCGCCCGGCCATCCAGATGCCATCCCATCGCGACCTTCTCCGAGGTTGCCTCAGCGTGAAAGTCGACGATCACGACGCGCGCCTTGCCACGGACCGACTCGACCTCGCGCACGGCCGCCGCGAAGGGATCGTCGAGGGGATTCATGAAGATTCGCCCCATGAGATTGACGACGGCGATGGGTTCGCCGGTGCGGGTGCGACCGATGAACGTGCCGCGGCCTGGCACGCCGGCGGGGAAGTTGGCGGGCCGGAGCAGCCGCGGCTGGCGCGGGATGTACTCGAGCACCTCCTTCTTGTCCCAGACGTGATTGCCCGACGTCATCACGTCGACGCCGTAGCCGAGGATGGTGTCCGCGATATCGCCGGTCACGCCGAAGCCCGCGGCGGAATTCTCGACGTTGGCGATGACGAAATCGATCGCGTCGCGCTCGATCAGGGCCGGGATCGCCTTCCGCGCGGCCTCGCGCCCGGGTTTGCCGAAGATGTCGCCGATGAACAGGATTCGCATGCGGCGCCCGCGCTCGCCAGTCTATCGCGCGTCGCGGACGGGGATGCGGATCTCGCCTCTGCGGCGCTCCGCGAGATGGGGGAGCACGATGCGGAGTTCGCCGTGGCTGACCGATGCCGTGGCCCGCGCGCCGTCGTAGGCGCCCTCGATCGGGATCGCGCGGCCGAAGCGGCCGAAGGTGCGCTCCGCAAGATGAAACCCTGCGCCGTCGTGCTGGCACGCCGCAGCCTGCTTGGTGCCCGCGATGACGAGCGCGTTGCCGGAGAGGTGGACGTCGATGGCCGAAGCCGGCACGCCCGGGACATCGACGAGAATTTCGAGGCCGCGCTCGGTCTCAATCACGTCGAGCGGCGGCGTGCATTCGGCGGCGGTGTCGAAGTCGCGCTGATCCCGGACGGCGGCCAGGATTCGCCGGAAATCGCGCTCACCTTGCCACCGAATGTTGTCCTCTACGAACCCGCGCGCCATGGGGCAATCTTAGCATTTCGGGCAGAAAATCGACCGGATCCTCGGATAACGCTAGCCGTCTCGCAACTCCCAAGAAGGTCAACTTCCAATTCCGCAGGGACGCCGGCTTCCGCGATGACAGGCGTCTTGCGGAGTTGGGCGTTGGCGAATTGGGAATTGACGCCCGCGAGCGGGCGGAGCGGCGAACCGGCAGCCGCGCCTGTATACTACGTCGATGGCCGACAACGATTCTGCGGAACGGTCGGAGGGCGACGCGATCCCGATTGATCCGCCCGCACCGATCTCGAGCCGATTTCTCTTCGTGGATGTGGCGGCGCAGCGCGCGAAGCAGCTGCGGCGCGGCGCGCTGGTGCGAATCGAGCGGCCGTCGGGCGGCCCGCACAAGCTCGAACGCGTCGCGATGGAAGAGGTCCGGCAACAGGTGATCCATTACTCGCTGCCGTCGGGCTACAACGGAAAGGGATTTGGAACTTCCCGTTCCGAAACACCGTAATCCGCGTACAGCGACAGAATTGAAATGGGTACGCTCCTCGTCCTTTTCGGGCTTGCGGCAGGTCTGGCCGCGCTGATCATCGGCGGCGTCTTCGTCATGGCAGCGCTGACGATCAAGCTGGCCGTTCGGCTCATCCTGCTGCCACTGCTCCTCATCAAGTGGCTCATCGGCGGTGTGGTTCTGCTCATCGTCGGGCCGATTCTGCTCATCGTCGGCTTGGCGGTGGGCGCGGTGCTCGCGGCGGTGTTTGCCTTGCCGCTGCTTCCGCTCGTCGTTGCCGTCGGCCTGATCTGGCTGCTCGTCAGGGCGAGCCGCCACCCCGCCCTCATCTGAGCGTCACGCCGGTTCGCTTGTCAGTTCACACCAGGCGGTGCGGCTGACGCCCACGGCGTGCGGCGCTCGTACGCATCCGCCGCGCGCAGCAGCAAACCCTCGTCGAAGGGCCGGCCCGTCAACTGCAATCCCACGGGCAGCGCTTCAGCCGTGAAGCCGCACGGGATGCTGATTGCCGGAAGCCCCGCTAGATTCGCTGCCGCGGTGAAGACGTCCGAGAGATACATCTGCACCGGATCGTGCAGCCGTTCGCCCAAACGGAACGCTGGTGTGGGGCTCGTCGGCATCGCGACGAGGTCCACGCGCGCAAACGCCTCGTCGTAGTCGCGGCGGATGAGCGCGCGCACCTGCTGGGCCTTCAGATAATACGCGTCGTAGTAGCCCGCGCTCAGTACGAATGTGCCAATCATGATCCGGCGTTTCACCTCGGTGCCGAAACGCGCGCGGGTCTTCTCGTACATCTCGCGGAGCGTGGCGCCGCCAACGCGCGTGCCGTAGCGGACGCCGTCGTAGCGCGCGAGATTCGAGCTGGCCTCGGCGTTGGCGACGAGCGCATAAACGGCGACCGCCCGCGGCGCGTGCGGAAGGGCTACGTCGATGATCGTCGCGCCGGCGTCGGCGAGCGTCTGGAGCGCCGCGTCGAAGCGGGCGAGCACCTGCGCGTCGACGCCGCTGGCGATCAGGGCGCGCGGCACCCCGACGCGTACTCCGCGCAGACTGCCCGTCAGCGCCGATGCGTAGTCCGGCACCGTTTCGGCCGCGCTCGTGGCGTCGCGCGCGTCGCGTCCCGCGAGCACGCGAAGGACGCGCGCCAGATCCGCGGCCGTCGCGGCAAATGGTCCGACCTGATCCATCGAGGACGCGAAGGCGATCAGGCCGTAGCGCGACACGCGGCCATAGGTGGGTTTCAAGCCGAAGACACCGCACAGCGCCGCGGGCTGACGCACCGAGCCGCCGGTTTCCGACCCGAGCGCGAGCGGTACGAGCCGGGCGGCGACGGCCGCCGCGGATCCACCGCTCGAACCGCCGGGACTCCGGTCGGCGGCCCAGGGATTGATCGTCGCGCCGAACGCCGAGTGCTCGGTCGACGAACCCATCGCGAACTCGTCGCAGTTCGTCTTGCCGACGATCACGGCGCCCGCCGCGATCAGCCGCTCAACGACCGTTGCGGAATATGGAGCCACATAGCCTTCGAGCACGCGCGACGCGGCAGTGGTCGGCATCTCTGCCGTGCAGATGTTGTCTTTGACGGCGATCGGCACGCCGAGCAGCGGCGCATCGAGGTCGCGCCGCGCATCGACGCGCGCGGCCGCCTCGAGGGCCCGGTCCGCGTCGACGTGCAGAAACGCATGGAGCGTCGGATCGGCCGCCGCGATACGCGACAGCGTGTCGCGGCAGACCTCAACGGCCGAGATGCGCCCCGCGGCGACGCCGGCGCTGATCGCGGCGGCGGTTCGCGGCGGCGTCACGAACCAACCACCCGTGGTACCTTGAAGAAACCGCCAGCGGCGTCAGGCGCCTGCTGCATGACCCGATCCCGCGCCAGCGAGGGTTCAGGGTCGTCGCCGCGAACCGTCGATGACGATGCCGTGGCCGCGCCTGAAAACGGTGGGACTCCGGCGGTATCGACGGCCTGGACCTCTTCGGCGAAGGCGAGGATCTCGCTGAGTTGCGCGGCGAAGAGGCCGATCTCCTCGTCGGTCAGCCGCAAGCGCGCGAGCGCCGCGATGCGTGCGACATCGTCTCGCGTCAGGAGGGGTGGCATGCGAGGATTCTACACGGGCAACGAGCGCAGCCGATGAGCGAGGTCAGACCTGCAGCGGTCGCGGGCACGTGGTATCCGGCAACGGCCGGAGCGCTCGCGCGCGACATTGACGCGTATCTCGAGGCGGCCGATGAACCGCCGCGCGGACGCGTCGACGCGATCGTGGCGCCGCATGCGGGCTTGATGTTTTCCGGACCTGTCGGCGCGTACGCCTATCGGGCCGCCGCGAAGAGCGCGCCGTATGACGCCGTCGTGCTCGTCGGACCATCGCATTTCGTCGGCTTCGACGGGGTGGCGCTCTATCCCTCGGGCGCATTCGACTCGCCGCTTGGCGCCGTACCGATCGATGAGGCGCTCGGCATGGAGCTGATGAAGGCGTCCGCGATCGTGCAGCCGCGCCCGTCCGCGCACCGGCGCGAGCATTCGGTCGAAATGCAGCTGCCGTTTCTTCGCCGGCTGTGGCCGACGACGCCGATCGTGCCGCTGCTGATGGGTCACCAGACGCGCGCCACGATCGAAGCGCTTGCGTTGGCGCTCACGTCGATCGGATCTAGTCGGCGACTTCTGCTCGCCGCCAGCACGGATCTTTCGCACTACTTCGATGCCGCGACGGCGACGGACCTCGATGCGCACGTGCGGGCGGCAGTCGATGCCTTCGATCCCGACAGCCTGTTCGCGCGGTTCGAACAGTACCCGGCAGGCGAGCGCGGACGATTCGTCGCCTGCGGCGGCGGTCCGGCGATTGCGGTGATGATGGCCGCACGCGCGCGCGGCGCGCGCCACGGCCGCGTGCTCCGGTACGCGCACTCCGGCGAGGTGACGGGGGACATGAGCGGTGTGGTGGGATACATGGCAGCCGCCTTCGGCGAGTTCACTCGGAAAGAAAGCGAGCGAGCCACGTGAGCGAGCCACATGAACGAAGCGCGCCGGCGCAGTGACGCGCGAGAGGGCGAGCGGAATGGAGCGATGCGCGTGCCACCGCGGAATGGAGCGAGCTAGCCGGGGTGCAGGGGTCCCCGGCGATTCAGGAAAGGTGTCGGGGAGTCCGAGGGGCGACGCCCCTCGGATGAACAATGTTTAGTGAAGCGCAGCAGCGCGCGCTCGTCGCGATTGCGCGCGCGGCGGTCCTGAGCGCCGTGACCGGGCGCGAATTGCTGGCCGATCCTCCGCCGGGAGAGCTTCCGCCCGCCACGGGCGCGTTCGTCACGCTCACGCGCGGCGGCGCGCTTCGAGGGTGCATCGGAACGCTCGAGTGCCGCGCGCCGCTCGCGGACGAAATCGCGCACGTCGCGATCTGCGCCGCGCGCGAGGATCCGCGATTCGAGCCGGTCAGTGCGTCCGAACTCGACGGACTGCTGATCGAGCTGTCGATTCTCGGCCCGCTCGAGCGGATCGATCCGCACGATGCAGAGGCGATCGTCATCGGATGCCACGGGCTCGTCGTCGAGCAGGGACGGCGTCGCGGGCTGCTGCTCCCGCAGGTTGCCGAGCAACGCGGCTGGGACCGCGACGTGTTTCTCGCGCAGACGTGCCACAAGGCAGGACTCGCGCTCGACGCATGGCGGCGCGGCGCCGTCGTTTATCGCTTCTCGGCGGAGGTGTTTGGCGACTGAAGCAGCTCGCGAAGCGTCGCGAGATTCATGCGATCGAGCGGGTCGACGTCGCTCGCGCGCCGGGTCTGCGGCGTATCGACCTTTGGCGTCTCGAGGATCATCGGCAGTGTCGCGAACCGCGGATCGTTGAGGATCCGGCGGAACGCATCACGCCCCAGGCACCCGCGCCCGATGTGTTCGTGCCGATCGACGCGGCTCGCGCACGGTTTCTTCGAATCATTCAGGTGAAAGCCCCGCAGGCGCGAGAAGCCGACGATGCGTCCGAACGCGTCGAACGTGTCGCGATAGCCCGCCTCCGAACTGATGTCGTACCCCGCGGCGAGCAGATGGCACGTATCCAGGCAGACGCCGACGGCCGGCGCACCTTCGAGGCGGTCAAGAATCTCGGCGAGCTGCTCGAACCGATGTCCTAGATTCGTCCCTTGTCCGGCAGTCTGCTCGAGCAG
>JBOGIZ010000941.1:0-1898 GCA_050747805.1 Vicinamibacterales bacterium
ACATCATGGTCGAGCGCTTCAACGTCGCGGGCGCGCTCCTGTCGAAGCTGTTCGGGCATGCACAGCACGATCAGACGCTGTTCGAGGAGCGGGCCGCGCGGGTCTCCGATATCAACGTGAAGCGCGCGCTGTACGCCAGGCTGTTCTTCACCGCGATGCTGGCGGTGGCGACATGCGCGACCGCGCTTGCCTATGGATGGGGCGGCGTTCTGGCCGTCCGGCACGTGCTCGACGTCGGCACGGTGGTGGCGCTGGTGTCGTACCTTACGCGCTTGTATGCGCCGCTCCTCGGGTTGTCGAACGCGCAGGTGAGCATCATGACCGCGCTCATTTCGTTCGAGCGCGTGTTCGAGGTGCTCGACCTTCCGCCGATGATCCGCGAGAAGCCTGACGCCGTGCCAATTCCGGCCGGTCCGGCTCGGGTGACATTCGAGGACGTCTCGTTCCGCTATCCCTCACCGGCGGAGGTGTCGCTGGCGTCGCTCGAGTCGATTGCCCTCCCGGATAAGCGGGTGCAGCGGACGGTGCTGCAGCACGTCAGCTTCGCGGTCGAGCCTGGGCAACTCGTCGCGTTGGTGGGGCCGTCGGGCGCGGGCAAGACGACGATCACACATCTGGTGCCGCGGCTCTACGACGTGCAGGGCGGCGCGATCCGTGTGAACGGGATCGACGTCCGCGACGCGACGCTCCAGTCGCTGCGCGATCGGATTGGCGTGGTCACGCAGGATGCGCATCTGTTCCATGACACGATCCGGGCGAACCTGCTGTACGCCAACCCGAACGCCACCGATGAGCGGATTCGACAGGCGCTGAGTGACGCGCAGATTCTGCCGCTGGTGGAGTCGCTGCCCGACAAGCTCGAGACGCTGGTGGGCGAGCGTGGCTATCGCTTTTCCGGCGGGGAGAAGCAGCGGCTCGCGATCGCTCGACTGTTGCTGAAGGCGCCGGAGATCGTGATCCTGGACGAGGCGACGGCCCATCTCGACTCCGAGTCGGAGGCGGCGCTGCAGCGGGCGCTCGAGAGGGTGCTCGCAGGGCGGACGTCGCTCGTGATCGCGCACCGGCTGTCGACGATCGTGCAGGCCGACCAGATCCTGGTCGTGGAGAACGGCACGATCGTGCAGCGCGGGACGCACGAGCAACTGCTGCACGAGGAGGGCCTGTATGCGGAGCTGTACCGGCGGCAGAAGCTGACGCCGTCTGTCGCGGAGGCGTGACGGACCGCCGCTCGAGCCCATTGATCACAGCCGACGAGGCGCTGACTCCGAGTGCTCTTCGTCCTCGTGCTCTTGGCGCGTCGACCGAAGTGCCAACGGGAAAGAGTTGATCACTGCTGCGCCGACGTCGAGCTTCTGGGCGGCGCGTTCTTCACGTACTTGTCGAACCAGTTGAGGCGCTCCCACAACACGTGGAGCAGCGTCTCGCGCGCGAGGTAGCCGTGCGCCTCGTAGGGCAGCGTGACGTAGCGCACCGTGGCGCCGTGGCCTTTCAGCGCCATGTACATGCGCTCGGACTGAATCGGGAACGTGCCGGAGTTGTCGTCCATCTCGCCGTGCATCAGCAGAATCGGATCCTTGATCTTGTCCGCGTACCAGAACGGCGACATCTTCGCGTAGAGATCCGGCGCCTGCCAGAACGTGCGGCGCTCGTTCTGGAACCCGAACGGCGTCAGCGAGCGGTTGTAGGCGCCACTCTCGGCGAACCCGGCGCGGAAGAGGCGGGAGTGCGCCAGCAGGTTCGCCGTCATGAAGGCGCCGTAGCTGTGGCCGCCGATGCCGATTCGGTCGCGATCGGCCACGCCCATCGAGACGACCTTGTCGATCGCGGCTTCCGCGCTGGCGACGAGCTGCTCGACGTAGTGATCGTTAGCCGTCTCGCCGGGCCCGATGATCGGCATC
>JBOGIZ010000942.1:0-3932 GCA_050747805.1 Vicinamibacterales bacterium
GGCGCGATCCGGCCAGCCGGGGCCCGGGCCGACGAGCGAGGGCGTGTGAGCGACTGGTCGCCGATCTTCCTCGGCATCATCGCCGCGGCGACGCTCGTAATGGCCCTCATTCAGGTGGGCGCCATCATTGCGCTGGCGCGGCTTGCCGGCCAGGTCCGGCAGCTCATGGCCGCCGTGCAGGTCGACCTGCGTCCCCTGATCGCGCGCGCAACCGCGATCGCCGACGAAGCCGCGAAAACCGCCGCGCTCGCGACCGCGCAGGCACAGAAAATCGACGCGCTCGTGACCGAGCTCACGCGCCGGGTCGATGAAACGTCGGCCGTCGTGCAGGACGCCATCATCACGCCCGCGCGAGAAGGACTGGCCATTGTCGCGGCCGTGAAGGCCGGTTTGTCGGTGCTGCGCGGCCTCCGCGATTTCCGCGGCCGTCCCGGCAGCGTCGACGATGAGGACGCGCTCTTCATCGGGTGAGCGATCCGTCGCTTTCCAATCCCTCCGGTTCGGTGTAGGCTGTCCGCCATCAGGAGGATTTGATGTTCACCCGCAGTACCGCTGCCGCGGTCCTCGCCGCCGCACTGGTGTCCGCGGCAGCCGCCGCGAGCGCGCAGGACGCGAAATCGCCCGATGCCGCCAAGCAGCTCGCGCAGTTGCTCGATCAGCAGAAACTCGATAGCATCGCCGCCGCCGATAAAGACCATCCCGGGACGTACGTCGCCGCGTTGTATTTTCCCGGCGCCCAGCTGCTGGTCATCTCCGCCAAATATCCCACGCCCCAGATCCTCGACGACAAGATCGCCAAGAAGACGTATCGCGACGCGTACATCGAGCTGACGGCTGCCGCCGATCCCGCGTCCAGGCTGTTTGTCAGGGACACGCTCGCCGACGGCCTCGTGGCGAAGCCCGGCGACAGCGAGCCGCCCGACAACGTCGAGCGCGCCGCCGGCACGGTCGCGTTCGACGGCAACTGGAAGAAAGACAAGATCACCGAAGAGGACTATATGAAAACCTTCGGCGACATCGACGCGCAGTACACGCACGCGCTGCAGGTGCTGATTGACAAGGTGAAGAGCGGCGCGTGAGGCGAACGTTTGCCAGTCATCGATTGCGGCGCCCTTCGTTCGTCATCTCTGAAAGAGGAACTATGAGATCGCGTGCAACTCCGGTCGCGTGCGTTGCCCTTCTGCTGCTCTCGGGTGCCGCCGGACACGTGGCCGCCCGACAGGCGGCCGTCTCGATCGTCTTTCAGGGCGAGGACATCGAGCACTTCCTGAAGGACGCGCCGATTACCGCGATCAAGGATCTTCCGACCGGTGTGACCAAGCCGCGCAAGGCGACACTCGTCCAGAACGGCATCACGCGCTTCGGCGTCTTCAAGACCATCGACGAACAGCCCGCGACTGGCGTGCAAACGCTCGAAGACGGGACGGTCGAAGCGTACTTCCAGGACAGCTGGCGCACCGAGGTCGCCGCGTACGAGCTGGACAAGCTGATCGGTCTCGGCCTCGTCCCGACGACCGTGCCGCGCACCTACGACGGCAAGACCGGCTCGATGCAGCTGTGGGTCGACAACATCATGGACGAGAAGAAGCGCCAGGCGACCCACACGGCGCCGCCCGATCCGGCCGCATGGAACGACCAGATGGCGAAGTTGTTCGTCTGGGACAATCTCATTTACAACACCGACCGCAATCTCGACAACATCCTCATCACGTCGTCGTGGCAGCTCGTGGCGATCGATCATTCGCGGACGTTCCGGCCGTTCGGGAATCTAAAAAATCCGCAGCTCGTGACGCGCGTCTCGCGATCGCTCCTCGCCCGAATGGACGCGCTCGATGGCCCGACGTTGAAGAGCCACCTGTCGCCGTACCTCTCGCCGATACAAATTCAGGGCATCCTGAAACGCCGCGACGCGCTCGATCGCCTCGTGAAGCAGCTCGTTCTCAAGAACGGAGAGGCTGCCGTCCTCTACAACTGATGCGGCCGTTCGCGTCCCGCCTGGTGATCGCCGCCGCGCTGCTTGCGACCGTCCTGTCGCATGCGCCGCATGTGCGCGCACAGGCGTCCACGCCGGGACCGCGGGTCGTCGCCATCGCCGACATTCACGGAGACGCCGCGCGTTTCTCGGCGCTCCTGCGCCAGATGCAGCTCGCCGATGCGCACGGACGATGGACGGGCGGTACGGCGACACTCGTGCAGCTCGGCGACATGATCGATCGCGGGCCCGCCTCGCGCGAGGTCATGGACGGGCTGATGTCGCTGCAAGCGGACGCCGCGCACGCGGGCGGACGCGTGATCGTGCTCCTTGGCGACCACGAAGCGATGAACATCTACGGCGATCTCGCCTACGTGCCGGCGTCTGAATACGCGAGCTTCGTCGACAGCAACTCTGAGCGCCGCCGCCGGAATGCGTGGACCAAGTACGCCGCGCTCTTCGGCGGATCGCCGCCCGTCTCGCACGACGCGTGGCTCGCGGCGCATCCGGCCGGTTTCATCGAGCAGCGCGAGGCGTTTGGGCCGTCCGGGCGCTACGGTCGATGGCTTCGGGGGCTGCCCGCCGTGGCGTTGGTGGGCGGAACGCTGTTCGCCCATGCCGGCATCGGTCCCGATCTGGCCGGTTGGTCGGTCGATCGCGTGAACCGGACGATTACCGGCGAAATCAAGACCTTCGACCAGGAAGTCCGAACGCTGGTCGATCACGGCCTCGCGCTGCCGTTCTATTCGCTCGAGGAGCTGGTGGCGGCGGCGCACGTCGCAGCCGCCAGCGGCGCGACGGACGTTCAGCATCTGATTCGCGCCGACGACTGGTGGAGCATTCGCGACGAAGGACCGTTGTGGTTTCGCGGATACGCGCGACTGTCTGACGCCGACCTGGCTCCGCTCGTCGATCGCGTCGACGCCACGTACGGCGCATCGAGAATCGTCGTCGGTCACACGGTCGAGTCGGGAACGGTCATCGTGCGCGCCGGCGGCCGCGTGTACCTGCTCGACACAGGCATGCTGACCGGTTTCGTGCCGGGCGGACGCGCCTCGGCGCTGGAGATCACGGGCGCCCAGGTGCATATCATCTATGCCGCGGAGGGCGCGGCCGCGCGGCGTCCGGCTGCTCGATGACCCGCGTGCTGGCGCGCGCGCTCGACCTGCGCGATGGGGACCTCGCGCGCACGTGGCCGCTCGCCGCCTATCTGTTTCTCGTCGTCGCGTGTCACATGCTGGGGCGGATCGCGCGCGACGCGCTGTTTCTCGATCGCTTTGCGCCCGCGGATCTGCCCTACGCCGATGTCGCCGTGGCCGTACTCGCGGCGGTCTGTGTCGCGCTCTACGTGAAAGCGGGCCGGCGCGCCAGCCTGCCGCGGCTGCAGGTGGCGAGCCTGTGCGCCTTCGGCGCAGGTATTGTTTTCTGCTGGTGGGGCATCCACCGTTCCGGCTGGGCGTGGGCGCGCGTCCTCTTTTATGTGGGCGAAGGCATCGCCGGCGTCCTGGCGATTTCGCAGGTCTGGACGCTCGCGAGCTTCATGCTCACCACCCGTCAGGCGCGGCGTCTCTTCGGCATCGTCGGCACCGGCGGCATTCTGGGGGGCATCTCGGGGGGATTCGCCGCCAGGGCGATCGCGAAGCGGTGGGGCGCCGACGCCTTGCTTCTCACGATGCTTCCGCTGCTGCCGATCTGCGCGGCGCTCGTGGTCGTCGCCTGGCGCCGCCGGACCGGTGAGGCGCAGCGCAGCGCGTCGACTCCATCGTTTCGCGTCAGAGACAGCATCCGCCTCGTCTCGAAGCAAGGGCATGTGCGATCGATCGCCCTTTTGGTGTGCCTATCGGCGATAGTCGCGACGTTCGCCGGGTGGCAGCTGAAGGCGATCGCCCAGGAGACAGTCGGACAGAAGGATGCGCTCGCGGCCTACCGAGGCGCGGTCACGGGATACACGGGGCTTGCC
>JBOGIZ010000943.1:0-1523 GCA_050747805.1 Vicinamibacterales bacterium
GGACGCCAATCGCGACATCCGGATCGTCGGTGATGATGGCGTCCGCCTCGGGACGGCCCCAGCCCAAGGTGGCGCCGCGCCTGGCTATCATCACTGCGCGGCCGTGCACCTGTTTGACGAGCAGCAGCCGTTCGCGGGCGACACCGAGCGATCCGGCGGCGCCGCGCCACTCGCGCTCGTCGTCTCGCAGTGTGAGATCGCGCGACGTAAACAGGTGCGGCGCGGGCAGATGCGTGCACCGCAGCGCGCGGCCCCATGGCTCTTGCGTCCATGTAAAGGCGTCGTTAGGCTGAGGATCGGGTATGGACATCATCGGTCTGGGCATGGACGCGGAAGAAATCGCACGCGTGCGCGAGGCGCTGGCGCGCCATGGCGACCGCTTCCTGCACCGCATCTTCACCGACGCGGAGATCGCGTATTGTATGCGACATCGCGATCCCGTCCCGAGCCTTGCCGCCCGTTTCGCGGCGAAGGAAGCCGCGATGAAGGCGCTTGGCACCGGGCGTTCGCGCGGCGTGCTCTGGAAAGACATCGAAGTCGTGCGCGAACGGGGCCAACCTCCGCAACTGCGGTTGACGGGCGGCGCCCGACGCCGCTATGACGCGATGCACGCGCACGGCACGCTGCTCACCATCACACATTCGAAGACGCTCGCCCTCGCGCAGGTCCTGCTCCTCGCCTGATCCGCGACTCGGGTTGTCGCCGCCGCGGCATCTCGTGCTCCTTCGATATGCCCGCCCTGACGCTCAGGTCGCCGAAGTGCCGCGCCGGCGCGCACTTGTGAAGACCCGAATCGCATGGCGCTGCCGGGCGTGCGTCTTGCCTCGCTATGCGGCGTCACGCGCCATGCGCGGAGGAGGTCCGGCGGCGGTGAACGCTGTCCCGGAAATACACGATGACTGTGAAAATCGTCCCGAACGACAAGGGAAACCCGCCAGGCAAGCTGGCCGATGCCGAGTTGCATTTCACCGAAGGGCCGCTCGGCGGGCTGAAGCTCATTGGCTTCGGGATCTGGGAGCGCAAGACCGGCGGCGGCCGCAACGTCACGTTTCCGGCGCGCCAGTACTCCGTCAACGGTGAACGACGCTCCTTCGCGCTGCTCCGGCCGATCGCCGACAGCACCGGACAAAGTCAGCTTCGCGATCTCATCCTGGCGGCGTACGAGGAGCACGCGGGCGCCATGGCGACAGCCTGATCGGCGGCTACAACACCGGCAGGAACTTGCGGTTCTCCGCGGCCCGTTTTGGCGGCAGCGTCCATTCGGCCCGCAGTCCTTTGTCGAACTCGCTTCGGAAAAACGACGCCTTCATGCCGCCGTCGATGATGTCCCACGGCAGCACCGTGTCCTGCGATCGATCACGGAACACGTAGAAGCCCGCGTCGAGGCCGGCGTCGGCGACCGCGGCGCGCCAGTTGCCGCCGTTGCGCTCGGCCGCCTCGATCGCCGCCGCCACGCGTCGATCACCCAGCGACAGCAGCGCCTGGTAGAACGAGTGCCGCTCGGACTTGATGTTGAAGTAGAC
>JBOGIZ010000944.1:0-4800 GCA_050747805.1 Vicinamibacterales bacterium
CGCGCGCGGCCGGACGCCGCCGCCACGTCGCCGTACGTCGCGATGCGTCCAGGCGGGATCCGGCGAACGGCTGCGATCACGCGATCCCGGAACGTGCTCATGCGCGCCGCCGTTCAGAACACGAATCGGATCCCGACGCCGGCCTGAGCGCCTCCCGCGCGCAGCTGAATCGACGAGGAGGCGTCCGAGCCGCGGTTCACCTTGACGCGCGCGTGCACGTACTGAGCGAGTCCGCCGACGCCGACGTGCGTCGCGAACATCCACGCGAGGTCGGCGCCCGCGTTGACGCCGAGGGCCGTCTTGGCCGCCGTCACCGACTGAGCGTCGGTGAACGTCGCCGTATCGAACGGATAGGTCTGCATGTAGTCGACGCTCGTCACGACCGTCTGATTGACGTTGACCGCCGACGGGCCGCCGCTGACGACGAGACGGAACCGGGGGCCGATCCGCTCGACCCACGCCGCCATGAGGTTCGCGTCCAATTCGGTTCGCACCGAGGGAGCTGTCCCCTCGATGTGTCTGAATTGGTTGAAGAAGAATGGATGCGGGAGGTCGGCGGAGACCGACGCCGTCCCGTTGATCGAGGCACGAGTGACGCCTCCGGCGACCGCCAGATGCTTCCAGACAACGTACCCGGCGCTCGCGGCAATCACAACGGCGTCGCGCGACGGATAGTTGACCGAAATTGTCTCAGTCTCGACGTACAACGGCTTGGTGAACACGTCGGACGTCCGGCCCGGCGCCGCCTGGAGGCCGCCGTTGACGCTGATCCAGAAGAGTCCGGCGCGCCTTTTCTTGCGGACGGTCGCCGGTCGCGCGCTCGCCGGCGGCCGCTGGCCCACGGGCCGTGTCGCTTGAGTCGAGGCATCATCGGCTTGCCACAGGACGGCGGCGGAAGAAGCGTGCCCCGACCGATCCGGACCAGCCGCTTGCGCGCGAGCCGGCGCCGGCACCGAGAGTGCAAGGAGCGCGGCCGCGATGATGCTTCTCACGTTCATCTCACTGCACCCCGACCGCCGTCCACGCCTGCGTGATCGCGAGCTCGGGCGCGCTGCCGTCGCCGTAGAGATCGCGCGCAGCCTGGATCGTCGCCGCACGGGCCACCGAGAACGTCGCGTTTGACGGGAGCAGCTGCGTGAACCCGCGATAGAACACCTTTTCGATCTCGACGCGATTGGCCGCGCCCACGCCCTGAACCGAGAGGCCGGACGTGCGGTTGGTGCCTCCTTCGATCGCGAGATAGTACGCCTGGTCCGCGATGCACGCATTTGTGTGCACGCCGCCGTTGTCGTAGGGATCGAGGCTCCGCTTCGAGTAGTTATCCGGATCGCCGTGAAGCGCCGGATTGTCCATCGATCGGATTCCGCCAGGCCGGACGACGTCTTTGCCGAGCTCGTAATCCGCCTGCTGCACGCCGTCGCCAGGCGGCTCATAGAAGAATTCGGCGCTCGATCCCATGATGTCCGAAAAGCCCTCGTTGAGCGCGCCGGACTCGTTCATGTAGATCAGACTCGACGTGTATTCGGTCACGCCGTGACTGATTTCGTGCGCGACGATGTCGAGCGCTCCGGCGGTGTACGTCCATGTCTGGCCGTCGAGGGTCAACCCCGGCGGCAGACCCACCCCGAAGAGGACGATCCCGTCCCCGGCATAAAAGGCATTCGTGAAGAAGTCTGAAAATGAAGAAAAGTACGTCGCGACGTCTCCGGGCCGCACCGGATTGCCGAGAATGAAGATGCTGCGATTGCTGTCGTCGATGCCGCGGCGCCCGAACTGTTTGAAGTAGAAATCGTACGTGTAGCCCGCGTACACGTGCGCATCATCTACGCCGACGTCGGTCCACGAATTGTTCATCGTCGTGTTCGCGGCCGTGTCGCTGCCGTTGAGCAATAAGAGGCCGGTCAGATATGCGTTTGTGCGAATCGGATCGCCTTTGAGGTCCTCAGTCTGGATGAGCGCTGGGCGCAGCAGGTCGCGCGCCAGGTAGTTGCCGGGAGTCCCGGACACGCTGATCTTCTTCGTGTCGCCGAGCACGCCAATCGCCGTCCCGACCGCAGACTGCGACTGCCGATCGCTGTACTGGAGCAGCACGTCGCCGGTCATCGCGTCCACGAAGTACTGGACGATGTCGGCGTGCGCCGTCACCGCGCGCATGCGCCACGCGAGGTGGTAGTGCGGCGATTGCGCCGCCGAGGCCGCGATGGACGGCGTATTGCCGGAGCCGAGCGGCAGGATGATGAGTTCCGGTTGTCGGTCGGGGCCCTGGTCCTGTCCGGCGAGCGCGATCACCGTCGCGCGCGCGGCGTCCGACGTCACCGACGGACTTACCGGGACGTCAATCGGCAAATAGATCGTGCCGAAGCCGGAGAGGAGCACGCCCTGCGCGTCCATGTGACGCGTCACGTCACCGCCGAACACGCGCACGCCCTTGTAATACTGGTCGTCTCGTTCGGTGACTTCTCCCGGGATGAGGGTGTCCCCATCGGTGCGCCGCACCCGCAGCTCGCCGCTTCTGAGCATGGACGACGTCTGCGCGTCCAATTCGCGGAGCCGCTGCAGCGCGGCGCCGGCGAGCCGCGGCGGTTGCCGGCGGCTCTGTGCGGAGGGACTGGAACGAGCGGCGAGCGCAACAACCAGCGCCGCGCACACGAGTGTCGGACGCGCGTGTCTCTTTTGCATGGTGATGCCCCGGGCCACTCCGGGCAAGCGCGGCAATTCTACCGCGATCGGCCGAGCAGCGGCGTGAGCGAATGACCGTCCGGGGACGGTAGGTGGACGCCGACAATCGCCGCGAGCGTGGCTGCGATATCGAGCGGGCTCACGGGTTGGCGGCGGACGCCCGCACGTACGCCGGCGCCGTAAAACACGACCGGGACGCGCTGGTCGTACGCATACGGCGATCCGTGGCTCGCCGCGCTCGTCGTCATCTCCCAGCCTTGCCTCGGCACGACGATCAGATCGCCGCTGCGTCCCGGCACGTAGCTGAGCGCGGCGGCGCGGATCACGTTGTCGTGCGATGCGCGCGCGGCGGCGGACGCCAGATCGGTCCCGCGGAAAACGCGCGCCACTCCCGGCAGCCCCGACACCGCCTTGACTGCTGCCGCGTAGGCGGCGGGATGTCCCTCGACCCGCTCGTAGATCCCGGGTTTGAAATAGACGTCGGATTCGATCGTCGTGGCGACGAACGGTCCCTGGCCGAGCACCGGTTCGAGCGCGGCGTTGATCGCTTGTGTGATCGACGTCGGCGCGACGCGTCCGCCGCCTTCGGTTTGTTCGGCGACATCGGCGACGCCGTGGTCCGCGGTGAGCGCGAGCACGTAATGGCCGGCGCCGACTTTCTCGTCAAGATGATCGAGCAGCCGTCCGATCGACACGTCCAGATGCGCGAGCAGGTCCTGCACTTCCTGACTGCGCGGGCCGTACGCGTGCCCGACATAGTCGAGCGCCGAGAAGCTGACGCCGAGAAAGTCGGTGCCGCCCGTCTGGCGCTGGCCCAACTGCAGCGAGTCGATGGTGTCCTCCGTCATCTGCTCGAGATACGCGTCCGAGTACGGCGAGGATTCCCAGTGGAGATAGAAGCCGCGTGCGCCGGACGCGCCGAGCGGGTGGGGAAACGTCCGCGACCAGCCCGCGGGTCCGCGTTCGCCGGGCGCGTCATCGGGCCCTTGATAGCGATCGGCAGGCAGCAGCCGATCCCAGACTTTGTTGGCGTCCGCATCGATTGGATGCGCGGCGGCGAACGTGCTCATCCAGGGCAGCGGCGCCGCCGCGAACGCCGAAGAGGTTTCCCAGCCGCCGCGGTCGTCGAACCAGACGACCGAATCGGCGGAGTGGCCTGCCAGGCCAATCGCGGCGCGCGCCTTCAGCGAGAGCGTCGCGACGCGCGCATGATCGTCGCGCCGCATGATCTCGGCGAGCGACGGCATCCGCATGTTGTGCGCGCTGTCGCCGATGCCCGTGTATGGTCCATACCCGACTTCGGTCGTGGCGGCGTCCTCGGTGCACGTGACCTTTTTCTGCTGCTGCCGGTCGTACCAGGTGTTGTCGACGATGCCGTGTTTGTAGGGCAGCGTGCCGGTGCCAATCGTCGTGTGTCCGACACACGTGAACGTATTCATGTACGGATACATGGCGCGCTGGAACCACGCGCCGCGCGTCGTCAATCGCGTGAATCCGTGATTGAACAAGCCGGCGTAGCGCTGCAGATAATCGGCGCGCATCTGATCGACAACGATCACGACGACGAGCGACGGACGCCCTGGGGCGGAGGGTGCCCGCGGCACCGGTGTCGCGGCGAAGAGACCGAGAAGAATGATGACGAGACCGAGCTGTTTCATAGCGAGGATCCGCGGCGGGGACTAGCGCCGCAAAATGGGCAGATAGCACAGCGCGCCGATATAGACATCGTACATGGCAGAGCCCACGGAGTACCAACGCGGCGCAAGCGCTTCGGGCAGCAAACCGGGCCGGTGGGCCACGTCGAGCAGCGCGTGCGCGGCAAACGCGAGCGCCACGATCGTGAGCGCCTGTCTCGGCTCGCGCACCATGGTGACGCCGGCGGCGACGAGAAACCCGACCGCCAGCGCGATGTCGAGGCCGACACCCGGCTGGTTCTCGCGGACGACGGCGAAGCCGATGTAGGCGCCGGCGGTCAACGTCAGCAGCAGCGCCGCCATCTGGGCGAGGCGCAACTCGGCCACGAGACGCTGCGGCGAGGCGGATGGAATCGCTGCGGTGCTGCCGGCCTGCCACGTGAATCCGGCCGCGAGCGCCCCAGAGGCAATCAGGACAGTACGAAAC
>JBOGIZ010000945.1:0-8321 GCA_050747805.1 Vicinamibacterales bacterium
TCCCAGCAGTGCACGACATCCCATCGGCCTGCGAGCGCGGCGTCCAGGTCCGCGTATCGCATCAAATGCGGCACGCGCTGACCCCTCGCGCGGATCGCTCGCAGTTGGCTCTTCTCTTCAGGATCGGGCACAAGATCGATTCGGCCGAGATCGCCGCGGTAGCTCGCCGGCGCAACTGCGGTCACGCTCCACTCGGAACCGCCGGCAATCGCCATCTCGTGCGCCAGCCGCCGATTCACCGCCACAACGTACGAATGCCCGATGGTGAGCAGACGCCGGACTGGGCGCCCGTTCACCCGGCCGCCACAGCGCCCAGCGCGCGGCGGTACACGTCAACCGTTCGCTCGGCGGTCGCCCGCCAGCTCATGCCCGTCACTCGCGCACGCGCCGCCGCTCCGAGGCGCCGGCGCAGCTCGGGATCGTCCATCAAACGGACGGCAGCCGAGGCGACGGCTTCACCTTCACGCGCAGGCACTCGCAGTCCGGTCACGCCGTCGTCCACGACATCCGGCGCGCAGCCAACCGGAGTGGCGATCACGGGAAGTCTCTGGCTCATCGCTTCGATGAGCACCAAGCCGAAGCCTTCATACGTCGACGTCCACAGCAGCGCATCATGTTCGCGATACGCGCGGAGCACCTCGCGCTCTGCCGCGCGCGGAATGACGGTGATTCCCGCGCGCGCACGATCCGAAAACGCCGCGAGCACGTCGGCCGCTGGAATCCCGGGACCGAGAATGGTCAGCGGCCAGACGGCGCCGTTCGACAGCATCCGCTCGTACGCCGCTACGAGATAGGGAATGCCCTTCACGGAGTCCCACGAACCGCAGAACAGCAATCCGCGCCCGCGCGGCGACGCGTCGCCAGGATCGTCGTCAAGGAATGCCGCGGAGACGCCGTGCGGCACGACGTCGATGCGATCCGGCGTCTGCCATCCGCGATCGATCGCGAACCGTCGATCCGTCTCGTTGAGCAGCAGCACGCGATCCGCGACGCGCGCCGCCGCCGCCACTTGCGAGAGGCGGCTGGCCGGGTACCAGACGCGCCGTGTCCACGGTTTCGAAGCGAGACCCGCGTCGGCATCGTCAAGCATGCGGCGATAGTTCAGATGCTCGATACCGTTCGATCGACACACGTAGGCCGCACGCCGGTGGCGGCCCAACCTTCGTGCGGCACCAAACCACAGACCTTCCGCGCTGGCCGCGTCGACAATGTCGTAGCGGGTGCTGGCGAAGCGTTTGGCGATGGCGCGCGCGGCGAAGGCCGGCTCAACCAGCTGGCGAATCTGCCGCGAACGCGGACCGCCGATCTCGTCGCCGAAGATCACGTCGCAGCTGTGGCCCAGGGCCTCGAACTCGGTCTGCAGCTTGTAGAACACTTTTGGAGACCCGAGCGTCGGATCGGCAGGATAGTCGCCGGCCAGGAGCACCGAAAGCGGACGATCGCTCACGGGAGCGCCGCGGATTGCGCCGCGACCGCGCTCTCCCGCAGCTGCGCGACGGTGCGCTCCAGGGAGAATCGTTGTTCGTACACGCTGCGCCCGCGCGCCCCCTGCTCCGCCCGCGCATGCGCGTTCGAAAGAAGTCGCGCCGCGGCGTCTGCGGCACGCGACGCGTCGAGCGCCGGAACCAGGGCGGCGGCGCCGGTTTCTCGCCACACGCGCTCGGTCAGAAACCCGTCCGTCGTAATTGTCGCGACGCCGTTCTGCAAGCCGGCCATCGCCGTGGTGCGCCGCGTCGTGATCCCATCGGAATACGGCTGCACGAGAACGTCGCAGGCGCGCAATGCGGCCGCAACCTCTCGCGCCTCGAGGCGACCGGTCGCGATGATGCGCGGCGCGGCGTTCGGCATGCGCTCAATCAATCGGAGCCGGAACTGGTCGCTGCGGCGACCGATCAGCGCGAGGCGCACATCAGAACGCAAGGCCAGCAGGGCGATCGCGATGGGAAACAACTGGTCTGCGATATCGCTCCCGAAGGTCCCGAAATGGCCGACGACGGGTACGGCCGATCCGCCGAACCGATGCCGGAAAGCCGCGATAACCGCCGAATCGGCCTCGTCAGGCACGGTCGACGGGATCGGCAGCGTCGCCGCGTCCGCGGGCGCACCATATGGACCCAGATAGCGACTCCACGACTCCGTCGAATAGTAGACGCGCGCGCTCGCGCGAATGAGCGCCGCAGCCATCCGGCGCTGTACGATCGCAAGCACGTTTCTCCACGGCCGCCGCATGGAGAAGTAAAAGTATGGCTCGTGGAACATGACGCGGATGTCGATCCCCGCGCGCAGTTTTGCCACGAGCCAGCGACAAAATCTCAAGTTTCTTCCGCCCGCGCCCAGTGCGTTGGGCACGTACTCCAGCAAGACGATGCCGCGATCGCGCGACCAGGCGTCCGCGAGCCGCTGCTCGGATGCCGGGCCGAAGTGGTCGGGGAGCGCGTGCACCGCGAACGCATCGCCCGAGTCTCGCGGCTCCGCGCCTGGCACCCAGACGTGTACCTCGTCGCCGTGCGCGGCCAGCGCGGAGGCCAGCTGCGCGGTATAGTCGCCGACGCCGCCGCACGACGGCGGGTACTCGCCGCCGACGAGATGCCATCTCACGAGCGGCGCGCGGCATCGAACACACGCTCGAGCCGCGTCAGGTGCGCCTCGACGCTGAACCGGGCGGCGGCCGCCCGAGCGCCGGTCGACAGGCGTGCGTATTCGTTCGAATCAGCGAGCACCTGGGCGATCGCTTTGCCAAATGCCGCGGCGCCTCCAGTGCGCGGCACGAGCCTGCCGTTGACGCCGTCGGTCAGCCACTCCGGAATGCCGCCCACGTTGAACGCGATCGACGGAACGCCCGCCGCCGCGGCTTCGAGACCGACGAGGCCGAAGGGTTCGGGCCATCGGCTCGGAATGATCACGACGCGCGCACGGGCGATCAACGCATCTCGCGCCGACGCGTCGATCCATCCAGGGAACAGCGCCTCGATCAGGGGATTCGTCGAGAGGGTCCGTTCCAGACGTTCACGATCCGGGCCGTCGCCGGCGATCACGGCGCGAATCCGTCGTCCGAGCGTTTCGGCCGCAACCCGCAGCGATTCGGGAATCACATCGGCCCCCTTGAGCGGCGTCATGCGTCCGAGGAACAGCACGTCGACGGCCGATTCGGCGGTCTCGGTCCCGGCGCACGCCGGCGCGAAGAGCGGGATCGCGTGCAGGCGATCCGGCGCCGCGCCCTGGATCAGATATTCGCCGCGCATGTGTTCGCTGGCCACAACGATCGATCGGTACCGGTCGAACAGGGCGCGCTGCCGGGCCGCCCATTGGTAGTTGCGCACGACGGCGACAGGCCGAAGGCTGCCGCACCGTCGCGGCGCGTACAACACGAGGCACGCCGGTCCGCAGCGGCGCGTGCACGGCTCAATCGTCGGCAGCAGAAACGCCTTTTGCCCGCTGACGCACGTTCCGAAGTGACCGTGCATCAGTTTGACGACCGGCCACGATGCGCACAGCGCCTCGTCGACGTCGAGCCGCCGCATGTTGTGCGAAAACACGACGTCCGGACGCCAGCCGTGTACCTGCGCCAACGCGTCGGCGAGCCCGCGATCGGTGACGCTCCAGGCCTCCGACGTCCGCACCGTCGTCGGACCGGTCTCGCTCGCCGTATTGCCGAACAGCAGCGCGACGTCGTGTCCGCGCGCGGCGAGCGCCTCGGCCACGTGCATCAGATACGTTTCGACACCGCCCGCGCCCGCGCGCGCTTCGTTAGCGAGCAGGATGCGCATACGCGGTGGGTGCCTGACGGTGCGAGCCGCGACTACTCACGGGCTCTCGATCCGGGCACAAATGCCCTCGGTCGACCAGACGTCGAGCGCCGGATCCAGGGGGTGCGCGGTTAGATGCTGAAGCGCCAGCTCGACCTCGAGAGTCGGCCGGCCAATTCCCCGGGCGGGCCAGAGGGTCGGATGGAATTCCACGAAGAGCGCCACGGGCTCAGCCGCGAGTACGCGGCGCGCGCCCACAAGCGCGTCGAGCTCGGCGCCTTCGACGTCGATCTTGATGACGCGCGGCTGGATGCCCTGCCGCGCGCAGAAGCTGTCAATCGTTGTGGTCGGCACGTCGATCGTTTCGCCTGTCCCCACCGCACCTTTCAGGGCGCTCGCGCCGCCGTGCGGGTCAACCGTGAAGGCGGCGGCCCCGTCGGCGTTCGAGACCGCCATGGGCACGACCTCAACGCGATCGTCGAACCGATTCAGCCGCACGTGGCGTTCGAGCGCGTGTCTGGCGTCCGGGGCGGGCTCGAATGCGAACACGCGTCCGGCGCTGCCGACCCAGTGCGCGAACAGAATCGTATACGCGCCGACGTTGGCGCCGATGTCGAGCACGATGTCGCCCGGTCGGACGGCCGCGCGAAACGCCGCGTACTCCTCGGGGTTCCACCCCATGTCGCGATGGCGCGCCGACAGCCGGATGCGCTCGCCTCCGGGAAGCGCGGCCACCAGCCGGTCGCCCGGCATCGATTCGAGCGCCGTTTCGTACACGCGGCGCAGCGCCGGCTTGATCCACGGAGGGACGCGGCGCACGACGCGTTCGATCGCGCCGTCGCCTCGGAATCGATCCGCACGTCCGACGTGCTCGACCGGGCTCATACCGTCTCGACGCCCGCCGCGCGTCTGGGCCACGCCATCACGCGATCGTAGAGGTGGCGCACGGGTCCGAATTCGATATAGAGCGACCGCATCAGAAAGACGACGACCGCCGCAACGACCGCGCCGGCTGGAATGATCACGAAGAGCGGCGGCGTTCCGACGATCCGGCCCAGCGCGAGCGCAACGACGAGCAGCGGCGCCAGGCGCCACGCCCACGGCCGGAGCACGTCGCCGGCGAGGGCGATCTCGGTTGTGCCGGTCGCGCGTGCGAACGCTTTCCACGCGAACGCACAGAACACGATCCCGTGACTGATGATGCCGGCGAGAAGGATGCCCGCGATCCCGAGGCGCGATCCGAGGACGAAGGCGAGGCCGACGTGAATGGCGCCGCTCGCGAGCGCCGCGACGCCGATTCGCAAACGCTCGCCGAGCACCGAGGGCACGACCGCGACGGCGTGCCCGAATGTCATCGTGATCGCCAATATGGCGATGAGCCCGTTGGCGAGGCCGCCGGCGTACAGCTCGGGCCCGACCCATCGGCGCACAAACGCCGGATTCACGGCGAGCATCACGCACGCCACCGCGCCTGCGAGCGCGAGGTACACGCGCATGATCACGACGATCGCGTCACGCAAGCGCTGGGCCTGCCGTTCACCCGCCAGCTGCGCCAGTCCGATCAAGCCGTTGTCGCACGGCACCCACGACAACTGCACGAGCGCCTGCGCGAGCTTGTTCGTGCAGGCGAGCGCCGCGACGGCGGTCGGTCGGCCGAGCATGCCCAGCACGAGGCTGTCGCTCGCCGCGATCAGCCGCCACCCCCAGCCGCCAATCCACGTCCCCATGCCTTCGACGAAGAGGCGTCGGATCGCAGGCCATGAGGGACGCTGCCAGCCGTACAGCAGATCGGGCGCGATCACCCACACGCGCGCCAGCGACCAGGCACCGCTGACGAGCGGCGGAAGCGCCGTCGACACCGCGAGACCATACAGTCCCCAGCCGCGTGCGAGCAGCACCACGCACAGCACGAACTCGATCAACCAGTTCACGAAGTGCAGGATGCCGTTGAAGCGAACGTCCTGAAGTCCGGCGAGCACGCAGTTGAACGTCCGCAGCGGCTGGGCGATGCAGCCGGCCACCGCGAGCAGAAGCAGCGGCCCGCGAATCATCCGCTGATCGGCGAGACCGAGCTTCAGCACGTTTGGAAACAGTGCCCATAGGGTAAGCGCCAGGGCGCCGTACATGATCCCCGTGAGCAGCGCAGCGGCCATGCCCGTGCTCACGAGGTTGCGCATCGTCTGACGATCGCCGCGTCCGTCGGCATCCGCGATCAACCATTGGAACGTGACGAGCACACCGAGATCCGCGAGCGCCGCGTATGCCAGCAGCTCGCCCGATGCGAGCCACAGCCCGTAGTCGCGCGTGCCGACATGACGCAGCATGAACGGCACGAGCCACAGGCCGGTGCCCATGTTCACGGCGGCCAGCACGTACGAAAACGCCGCCGCGATCGACGCGCGGGCCGTGCGACCGTTCGCTTGCCTGCTCATTCGTTACGCTCGGAGTCCAGAAGTCATGACGCGCGCCGGCCGTACGCCTGCAGGTTGAACGCGAGCGGCGTATGCAGACCGCCCGGCAGCAGCCGGACGCTGGCAAACGCCGCGAGGCGCAGGACGCGATCGATCCGCGAGCGCGCGGACTGCATTGGGGGCAGCTCCGGTGCCGCGACGCCGACGCGCACGTCCGAGAATCCCTCGCGTTCGAGTGCCTGCCGCAGCGACGACGGGCTGAAATGGTTCACGTGGACGAGGTTGCCGGCGATCGAGATGCGATAGCCGCGGCGCAGTGCCGCACGCGCACGTTCCTTCACGCGCTGCGCCGGGCCGCTCGGCACTTTGATCGCCACCCAGCCGCCCGGCGCCAGCAGGGCATGCACGCGGCGGAGCGCCGCGCGCGGCTCGGGAATGTGTTCCAGCACGTCAGTGAGCGTCACCGCGTCGTACGTGTTGCCCGCCGCGTAGGTGAAGAGATTCGCCTGATGCACGACGCCGCCGCTCGCCGCGGCCGCAAAAGCGGCCGTCTTGGCATTGAGCTCGAGGCCATCGGCCTGCCAGCCGCGGGCGCGGGCGCGGGCGATGAAACGCCCGGCGTGCGCGCCCACATCGAGCAGCCGCCGCCGGCCGGTGGGCAGCCGCCGTTCGAGATCGCGCAGAACGCCGTCGAAGATCCGATCCTTGTACGCGGCGTGGTACTCCCGTTCGACCCATTCCTCGGACCACCGCTGGTCGTACATCCGGTCGAAGTACCGCGGCAGCGAGGGCATCGCTGACGGCTGCGCGAACCCGCACGCGCGGCAGCGCACGATCGCGACGCGCTCGCCCGTGTACGCCGCCAGCTCGGGATCCTGACTCCGGTACTCGTGCAGATCGAACGGCGCGTCGTGAAGCGCCGTGAGCTCCCTCCCTCCGCAGATCCAGCACGAGGGGACCGCTGCGAAGGCGACAGTCACAATGACTCGACCGCCGCCATGACATCGGCAGCCATGTCGTCCCACGTCCGCGACCGCAGCGCGGCGCCACATGCCGCCGCGCGATCCCGCCACGCATCGACGTCCGCGCGCCACGCGGCGAGCGCCGTGATCACGTGTGCCGCTTCCGGCGGATCGGCCACCACCAGTTCGGCGAGCGGCGCCGGATAGCGTTCGGCGATTCCACACACGGCGGTCACGATCGCCGGGAGTCCGCGGCAGAGCGCTTCGTGCACGCCCAATCCGTACGCTTCATATCGTGCCGGATGCACGAGCACATCCGCCGCGGCGATGACCTGCTGAATGTCCGGCCGAAAACCGAGAAACCGGATCCGTCGTGCGAGCCCGTCGGACGCCGCGCGCGCGATCCAGGCCTCGCGTTCTCCGCCCGCACCCGCAACGATCAGGTCGACGTCCCACTCGGTACCGAGCCCACGCCACGCATCGTAGACAATGTCGAAACCTTTGCGGCGATCGCCAAGCGCGCCGATGAAGACCGCCGCGAGGCCTTCGGTGGGCAAGCCGATCGCTCGCCGAGCGCGCGCCCGCTCCTCGTCGCTGATCGGCCCGAAGGCTCCCGGCGCAACGCCGTAGTAGACAACGCGCGTCCGCGATCCCGCGCCCGCATACGCTCGGCCGACATCGTCGGCCGTCCGCCGGCTGTTGCAGATAATGAGCGGCGCGCGATGGACCGCTGCGGCTTCCGCGCGCAGGTAATAGCCGCGTCCGGCCGCAAGCGCGATGCGTGTGCGCAGCGATCCCGGTGCGATCGGTTCGTAGGCGGCGTGCAGATAGTGAATCCAGGTCGGGGCCGCTACAGGGGCATTGCCGCCGTTGATCAGCACGCGGGCTCCCGCACCGAGCGCCCGCGACTGCCGCGCCGCGGATCGCGCCAGCAGCGGCGCACCGATAAGGTGTGCGCCGAATGGCCGCCCCACCCCGTGCACGTGCACGCGCGGTTCCCGCGCCAGATCGTCCGAGACCCGATGCGCCACGAGGTGCACGTCGCGTCCGGTGCGCGCGAGGTATGCCGCGAGCGCATGGTTCGCGCGATCCATGCCGCCGAGCGTCGTGAAATCGCCCGACGCGATGAGCCACCGAGTCACGCGCCTTCGAATCCATAAGCCGTAGCCACGCCATGAAGCGCGCCGGCGAGGAACCAGTAC
>JBOGIZ010000946.1:0-4113 GCA_050747805.1 Vicinamibacterales bacterium
GAACTGGGCGTTCTCGTCCTCCACCGCAGGATTCCCAACCTCCAGCCTCCAGCCTCCAGCCTCCAGCCTCCAGCCTCCAACCTCCAGCTCCTCCTCGTTCGGCGCGACGAAGTCCGGCCGCGCGCGCTCGTCGAACCGCGGCACCTGCGCGAGGGAGAGATATTCCGCAAAGCGGCGCGCCGACAACCGCTCGCATGCGCACGAGAGAATCGCGAGAAACGCACGGCCGGCCGGATGTGGCCGCCGGGTCCCGCGGTCGAACCAGGCGGGTACGCCGGCGCGCGCGAACGCGTGCTCCAGCAGGCCGAGATACTTCTGGGGCGCCCGCAGAAACACTGCCATCTCGTCGAACGGCACGCCTTGCCGCGCTTCCTGCATCACGCGCCGCGCGATCTCCAGGCACTCGCGTCCTTCGCCCGGCGCGGAAAAGAAGCGCACGTCGCCGTTCGCGTCGCGCACGGGCGGACGTCGATCGGCAAAGACGTGGCCGCGAAGCGCGGAGAGATCGCTCTCGTCTTTCTGTTCGAGGATCTCCGGCTCGAACCCAATCGACTGCAAGCGGCCAAGTGTCGCGACGTCGCCGAACGGGACGGTGATGAGCACGTCGGCCGCGCAGGTTTCGATGAGCGCGCGCACGAACTCGCGCTCAACGATCGACTCGACAGGAACGTCGAGCAGCAGCAGCGCCGACTGACGAACGCTGGATGCCGAATCGCCGGCGCGAAGCGCTTCGGACGCGACATCGAAGAGCGCCGCGCGATCCGTCGCCCGTGCGCGAGCGAACTGTTCGTCGGAGCGCTCGAGCAGCGCGGCGAGATCGGAGCCGCCGAGCGGAAGCGTCTGAAGCCGATCGCCAGCCACATGCGCGAGGCGGATCTCTTGCAGCGTTCGCGCCAGCGCGCGTGGAAAGCCGGGCGTGTCCGCGACAGGCGCGAAGTACGTCAGCGCCTCGTCCCGCATCGCGTCGAATGTCGCGCGAGCGGCCACGGCTTCCGAGCCGAGCATTGTAAGGGGCGCGAGACGACGAACGGCCAGGAGCGGTGTCGCCAGATGCGCGGCGAGCTGGGTGAGGCTGAATCGATGCAGGCCGATCGTGGCGCCGCGTCGGCCGGCAATCGTGCGCGCAAGATCGTCCACGGCGCCGCGCGACGCGCCAATAAGACAGACATCGCGGCCGCGCGCCTGCTGATCGACGAAGGCGTGCGCTTCCTGAACGCGCAGTTGTGCGGAGGAGGATTCGATCAGACGGACCATCGAGACACCTCCCGGCGCCGTGCCGGGCCCTCAGGACGACCGCGCCACGCGGCCGTATAACGTGACGGAGTATACATCCGCCCCGTGACAGGACAGGTCACTTCAAGCTGACATGACCGATCACGCCCGGCGACGACAGGTAATACGCCTTGTCGCCCGCAACGGCGACCGGACTCTGGTCCACCGCCGCTCCGAGCACGCGAAGGCGGGTAACGCGAAGACCCGAGGCGTCGAGCGGGAGCAGGATCAGCGCCGAACCTGAATCGCGCCGCTGCACCGCCACGAGCGCGCCGCCGCGGTACGCGAGCGCCTGAATGCCGGACAACGGATGTGAGGATCGTACGGCCGAGGTCGAACGTGTGCCCGCATCGATTGCCACGATGCCGGCGGTCGTCGCGACGTACAAGATGTGATGCTCCCCCGCCGCGATCGCGGTCGGCAGTCCGCCGGGGATCGACATCACGACCTCCATCGACGTCGCGCCGCGAGGCAGTCGCAGCAGACGCGAGTCCGCGCCGTCGAGCGCGTACACCGTGCCGTCGGGATCCACGGCGACGTCTACGAGCTTCACCAGCGTTGGCGCATCGATCTGCTGGAGGACACGTCCCGACACGAGCTGAAGCTTGTGCAGGCGCGAGGCCGCGGCTCCGGCGTCGCCGCGCGTGCTCGTGACCCAGAGATCGCCCCGCAGCGCGTCGATCGTGAAGCCGGTGATTCGATCGAGGAAGCCGGCATCCGCGCTCACGAGCGTGACCACGTGGTGCGACAGCTCGTCGATGATGACCAGACGCGGACTGTTGGCGTCCGCCATCACGAACCTGCGCGACACATCGTCATGTGCGAGGCCGATCGGCGAGATGGCGGTTGAATCGAAGTCCGGCGGCGCCGCGGGCGCAGCTGCGCTGACTGATGGAGCCGCCGCGGCTGGCGGTGTCGGCGGACCCGCATCGGACGCAGGCCGCGACGCCGTGGCATCCGCAGCCGGCGTCGAATCGGGACCTCCGGATTTGCCTGCACCGACAAAGGCGTGCGCCTTAACTTTTCGCGCGGGCGCGGGCGGCGCGGCGGCCGCTGCTGGAGGGGACGACCGCACGAACGGCTCGGCCGGCGCCTCGCGTGCTCGACCCGGAACCGTCGCATCCGGGGTCGCGGGCCTCGAGTCATCCAGAGACGGGCCGACATTCGGCGGACCCATCGCGCGCAGTCGCGCTTCGAGTTCGGACCAGCGGGGGAGCGCGCGCACGCGGGCGAAATCGGGGTTGGTTTCCGCGTCCGCGATGACGCCCTGATCGGCGAGTCGCCCCAGCATCACGAGTGCGTCGTCGGGCCGGCCGCTCAGCGACTGTGCCCGCGCCAGCAGGTACATCGCCCGCGGATCGTTCGGTTTCCCTTTCTGGACGACGCGCCAGGCGAAATCGTGGAAGCGCTCGTAGTCGCCCGCGGCACGCGCGGCCAGTGCCTGAGCGCGGCAGTCGGGCACGTCGGCGCACGCGGCTGGGGATTGGGCGAGGGCGAGCAGCAGGACGGCGGCGAGCATTGGGGAGGCGGCGTAAACGCCTCAGTGTAACCGGTTTCCGGGCGAAAGTCGGGGTGATGGTAGGATAGGGGTCTGCCTTTCGACAAGGAAGCTGGACACTGATGAGGACGGTACGTGCCGCCCTGTTTGCGACGTTCTCGGTCATGCTCGCCGCGGCGATCCTGGTTCCGGCTGCGCGCGCGGAGCGGAGTCTGCCCACGCCGGCGGCGGCCCGTGATGCGCGGACGGCGGTCCAGCGCAAAATCAACCCGCGAGTCCTTTCCGAGATCTACCGCCGCCGCGGGGACGTCGAACCGGCGATCCTTCCGCTCACGACCAGAGCCCTCCGGATCGATCGCCACGGCCGGGCGCTGGTGGACGTTCGCGCGCAGGTTCGACCGGAACTGCAGAAGAAAATCCGTGCGCTCGGCGGTGTCGTCGTGTCGACGTCGCGCGCCTACGATTCGATCGTGGGATGGATGCCGCTGCTCACGCTCGAACGCCTCGCCGCCGATCCGAACGTGCGCGCGATCGAGCCGGCACAGTAACGGTCTCGACGCCTTTCCGGCTCCCGACTCTTATTTCAGGCCGATGGTACCCCAGCCGTTGAGCGGCCTGGCTGATTGAGAGGCGCCTTCGCCGCCGCCGCGGCGTCCGCCGCCCATTCCGCCGCCGCCCATTCCGCCACCGCGGCCGAAGCCGCCGCGTCCTCCTCCGAAGCCGCCGCCGCCAAAACCGCCGCCGCCTCCCGGTCCGCCGGCAAGCGACGACCGCTGCTGAGGCTTCGGCGTTTCGAGACCGATGCCGATCGTTTTTCCTGACGCCGTTCCGATCGCGTACGGATTGTCGGATGTCTTGGCAAGCGGGATCTTCAATTCGTATTGCAAAAGCCCGTCTTGGAGTTTGTACGCGACGTCAACTCCAGGCAGCGAATCGCGCGTCAGGCTGACTTCGTCGTGTTTGCCGGGACCGAGAATGTCGACCCGATCAGGAGGCGGCTGCGCCTCATCGGGCTGGGCCGTGCCGCCGTTGGCGCCGGCCGTCGTGCCGCCGCCTCCGCCAGTGCGCCGGCCAAAGTTGTAGCCGCCGATGCCAGCCTGCCCGCCAGGATCCTCGATGACCGGATAGCGGACGCCAAACACTTTCTTGGTGCCACCGCCGGGATCGAACCACACGGTCAGGCCGCGCCGGACGATCTGGCTGCGGACGCCAGGATCGGAGGCCGACAATCGTACGTAGAGATAGGTTCCGTCGTTGAGTGCCTGGATTGCGATCGATGCCTCGCCGAACGGCTAGAGATTTCCGGCGTTCCCTTTCCAATCGTCGAAATCCCCGTCGATAGT
>JBOGIZ010000947.1:0-2296 GCA_050747805.1 Vicinamibacterales bacterium
GAGGTGGGGCCGCCGAAGGTGTTGATGGTCGCGCCTGGCGATCGGATCGCGACGTTGCCGTCGGCACAGGCCATCCCAGTCCGCCTGGACGCGGCCTTCCTCACGGCCCAGTGCCTGGCGCTCGTGCCGTTCCCGTCTGACTACCTCACGGGTGCGGGCCGCGGCGCCGAACGAGAGCGTCCGTAAGGAGCAGCCGAATGTCCAATCTTCTGACTCGGCCGACGTCCATCGATAAGCGCAAGTGGTGATGCGAATTTCGCTGACGGTCATCTCCTTTTCGCTGCTGGTCGGCGGCACCGTGAAGCAACGACGCATGCGAAAAACCATCGAGGCGTGACGTCATTCGGCATTCGGCATTCGGCATTCCCGCGCCCCGCACCCCGCACCCAGCGCCCCGCATCCCGCTACTCGTACCTCAGCGCCTCAATCGGATCCAGCTGCGAGGCCTTCCGCGCCGGGTAATACCCGAAGAAAATGCCCACCGCCGCCGAAAACACGAACCCGCCGACGATCGCAAACACCGAGGTCTGCGTCGGCCAGCCGGCCACGGCGGAAATCACCTTCGACACGATCACGCCGACGATGATCCCGACGACGCCGCCCGTCGCGCTCAGCAGCACGGCCTCCGCCAGAAACTGCAGCAGCACGTCCAGCCGCCGCGCGCCGATCGCCATGCGCAAGCCGATTTCGCGTGTGCGCTCCGTCACCGACACCAGCAGAATGTTCATGATCCCGATGCCGCCGACCAGCAGCGAGATCGACGCGACCGACGCGAGCAAGAGCGCCATCACCTGGCTGCTGCCCTCGGCGGCGTTCTGAATCTGGCTGAGATTTCTGACCGTAAAGTCGTCGGTCTCTCCAGGCTTGATGTTGTGCCGCTGCGCGAGCGTCTTGGTGACCTGCGTGACCGCATCCGGGATGTTGGCCGCCGAGGTCGCCTGCACGTAGATCGAGTGGACGTAGCCGGTGAGCCTGGGCGTGATGCCGAAGGGGTTGAGCGGAGCCGGATAGGTCGTGGAGGTGGACGGATACTGCACTTCGCCCGCAGGCGCTGTCGTGGTCGACGTCGATGACGAGGATTGGCTCGCCGGCGTCGCCACGCCCAGGACTTTCCGCTCCGCGGTCGAGAACGGAACCATGACCAGATCGTCCTGATCCTGTCCCCAGGCCGTCTGCCCTTTCGCGCCGAGCAGTCCGATCACCGTCATCGGCGTGCCTTTCACGAGGATCGACGCGCCCAGTGGATTTTCGGACGGCCCGAACAACTGCGTGTATACGGTCTGCCCAAGCAACACGACCAGCCCGGCGCTGTTCTCGTCGTTTTCGGTAATCCAACGCCCCGCGGCGAGCGTCCAGTTCGTGATCTGCGGATACGACGGCGACACGCCCTGGATGTTCGTCGTCCAGTTCTGATCGCCGTACTGCAGCTGCCCGCCCTGGCGCATCAGCCAGCCCACAGACGCCACGGCGGGGTCGCTCTGCTGGATCGCCTGCGCGTCGTTCAGCGTGAGCGCGGACGCGCTGCCGGTGCCGGCGCGCACACCGTTCGCCGTACGCGCCCCGGGCTCGATGACGAGTAGATTCGTGCCGAGGCTCTCGATCTGCTGCTTCACGGCCGCGTTAGCTCCCTGGCCGACGGCGACCATCGCGATGAGCGCCGCCACACCGATGAAGACGCCGAGCATCGTGAGCGCCGCCCGCATTTTGTTGCGCCCGATGGCCTGCACCGCCGCCGAGAGCACCATGCGCGCGAACCCGCCTCCGAGCGACGGTTCCTGGTCCACGTCCGCAGCCGGCCGAAGCGGCAGCACGGCCGTGCGCGCTTCCGCCGCTTCGTGCGCCTGCACGTCGGCCGTGGCCTCGCGACGCTCGTCCGACACGATCAGCCCATCGCGAAGCGTGATGACGCGATCGGAGTACCCGGCGATGTCGGCTTCGTGCGTGACGAGCACGATCGTCACGCCCTGCTCGCGATTGAGCGACACGAACGTCGACATGATGTCGTGCGACGTGCGCGTGTCGAGATTTCCGGTGGGTTCGTCGGCGAACAGGACGCTCGGCGAGTTGATGAGTGCGCGGGCGATGGCCACTCGCTGCTGCTGCCCGCCCGAGAGCTGCGCGGACGTGTTGTGCTCGCGATCGCTCAGTCCCATGAGCGCGAGCGCCGCCCCGGCGCGCGACAGCCGTCCTTCGCGGGTATGCACCCCGACGCCGGAATAAAAGAGCGGCAGCGCGACGTTTTCGATCGCCGTCGTGCGCGCCAGCAGGTTGAAACTCTGAAAGACGAAGCCGAGGT
>JBOGIZ010000948.1:0-3889 GCA_050747805.1 Vicinamibacterales bacterium
CGAGGGGCTTTGCCCCTCGGACTCCCCGACACGCTCGCGCCGCTCGCTCGCGCTGAGTATAAGGGCCATGTTGATAGAATCGCCCGCATCCGAATGAATCTGCCGAACGCACTGACCGTCGGCCGAATTTTTCTCGTGCCGCTGCTGGTCGTCGTGCTGCTCACGAAGTTCGAAGGCCGGATGATCTTCGGCATTCCCAAGGAGTTGGTGGGTGCGGCGATCTTCGGGATCGCGTCGCTGACGGATCTGCTCGACGGCTATCTCGCGCGGCGGCGCAAGCAGGTGACGACGCTCGGGCAGCTGATGGATCCGCTCGCCGACAAGCTGCTCATCACGGCGGCGCTCGTCTCCCTCGTGCAGATGGATCTCGCCTCGGCGTGGATCGTGGCGGTGATTCTCGGCCGCGAGTTCGCCGTCACCGTCCTGCGGAGCATCGCACACGCGCGCGGCATCGTGATCGCCGCAACCGTCATCGGCAAGGTAAAGATGGGGGCCGAGGTCGTCGCGATTCTCCTGCTGATTCTCGGTCACGATCACGTGCAGCCGTTCACGCGGCTCGGTACGATCGCGCTGTGGCTGGCGATGCTGACCGCGACGGTCTCCGGCGTCGATTATTATCGCCGGTTCAATCAGATTCTCTAGCGCGGAGTGCGGGGTGCGGGGGCTATTGCTGACTGCGCGGAAGCGCCGTCAGATCGCCGACATAGACCGCACCGATCGAGGCATCGATCCGCACGAGAGCCGTCGCAGGGCCAGCCTGGAGCACGGTGGCGCGGCCCACGTCGACGGCAGGCCCCGCGCCGCCCGCGGCAGTGCGGAAGATCGTCAGCGTCTGGCCGGGGCGAACACCCTGCTGGCTGCCGCGATCGATCAGCATGAGCATCCCCGGAAAACCTGTTTGCCGCTGTTCGTCGGCCATGAGAATGTGGGCCGGGCGGCTGTAGTCGGGAGTGCCCGCCGGCGACGGAGGCGGCGGCAGCGCCGGCTCGGTGAACGGTTCGAGGTAGTCGCCGTCGAGCACGCCGTCGCACGCGTGCGTCACGATGGCGGTCGAGACGTGTTCCCGCGTGTCCTCGATCGTTATCCAGCCGGACGTATGAATCCCCACCAGACGGAATCCCGCGTCCGTGAGTGCGTACGGGTGCTGCTGCAGGGTACGCTTCACGAAAAACTGCTGCCCGGGATGGAGTCCGTCGCGGCTTCCCGCGTTGACGAGCAGATGATCGCCTGGACCAAACATCATCTGCCCGTCCTCGATGCCGCCGATGACGCGCGCCGCGGTAACCGGGGCGGCGGGGAGCACGGCCGGCGCGCAGGCGATGGCCTGCAGGAGGTCCGCGTCGGGTCCTCGCGCGGCCGACGAGGTCTGAGCGGATTGGATCGATGAGACGAGCAGCACGGCGGCGGCAATCACGGCAGGCCTCCTTTTGCTTTGGCGGCCTGTGCCGCCTTGATTTCCTCGATGCGCTTTTTCGCGCGATCCAGGTACTGGCTCCGCTCGAATTCCTTCACGAGCCGATCGTACAAAGGCAGCGCTTCCGCCGGACGATTGATTTTCATGAACGCTTCGGCCAGATAGAAATACGCGCCGTCACGATTGGAATATTCCGGATCGTTCTTGATCAGCGGCTGCAGCCGGTTCACGACACCGGGGTACCACCGCAGATGGAAGTACTGCACGGCGACGCCATAGTCCCAGTCGTCCAGCCGATCTTTCGCGTCCCGCAGACGCTTTCGCGCTTCGTCCACGAGCGGCGCGCGTGGATACTTGTCGAGAAACGTCTCCAGGTCGGCGATCGCCTCGCGCGTTTCCGTCTGGTCGCGCATCGCCGCGCGCATCTGGTAGTAATGCGTCATCGCCAACTTGAACTGCGCGTAGTAGGCGTACTCGTGCGTGGGGTAAAAGCTGAGGAACTCCTTGTACTCGTTGCCGGCGAGCACGAACGATTCGGCCGAGTGCTGGCCCATGTAGGCGTCGCCCATGCCGAGCTTCGCCGAAGCGCGATAAAGGCTTTGCGGATACGTGTCGACGAGCTGCCGATAGTATTCGACGGCGAGCGTCCACTTCTTCTGCGCCATGGCGTCGTGGCCGTGGTCGTAGAGAAACTTGTCGGGCTCGGACAGCCCAGCCGGCGGCTTCTTCGCGCCCGCCGTGGCGCACGCCGCCGCGAGCAGGGCGCCGAGGAGCGCGAATAGCAGCGACGCGATCAGACGCGAACCAAACGACAGCCGCGTGCTCATGCGAGCGCGGGCGATTGCATGAGCCATCGATACTCCGCGTGAATCCCCTGGTCGAGACCGACCGCCGGCACGAACCCGAGGTCCTGTCGCGCGAGCGACGTGTCGGCGTAGGTGTCGCGCATGTCGCCCTTCTGCACCGGCTCGCGCCGGACCGCCAGCGGCTTGCCCGCAACCCGCTCGATGAGGCGCAGCACGTCGTTCATCGAGACGCGCGCGCCGCCGCCGACGTTGTACGACCGGCCGTTGACGCCGCGCTCGCCGGCCGCCATCGTCGCGGCCACCGCGTCCGATACGAACGTAAAGTCGCGCGTCTGCTCGCCATCGCCGTAGAGCACGATGTCTTCGCCTCTGATCGCCGCCTTCAAGAAGCGGTGAAACGCCATGTCGGGGCGCTGACGCGGACCATAGACGGTGAAATAGCGCATCGCGACGCTAGGGACGCCGTAGTTGACGTAGTACAGATACCCGAGCTGTTCGGCCGCCAGCTTTGTGACGCCGTATGGCGACACCGGCTGCGGCAACGCGGTTTCGCGCATCGGAATCGCGGCGTTGTCGCCATACACCGACGAACTCGACGCGTATACGAATCGCGCGAGCGGCCGCTGCACGCAGGCTTCGAGCAGCACCTGGCTGGCCTCGATGTTGTTCTCGGTATAGATTCGAAAATCGCTGCCCCAGCTCTTGCGAACACCGGCCTGCGCGGCCAGGTGGAAGACGTGCGTGACGCCGTCGAGCAGGGCATTCAAATCCGCGTCCTGAATGCGCGTCTCGGCGAAGCGAAATCCCTCGCGCAGCCGGTTCTCGGCGAGATTGGATTCCTTGAGCGCGCGCGGATAGTAATCCGTGAAGGAGTCCACGCCCACAACCGCCGCGCCTTTATCGAGCAGCGCGGCGGAAAGATGCGACCCGATGAAACCAGCGGCTCCCGTGACGAGCGCCTTCACGCGAACACCTCGCGGATTCGCGCCGGCAGCCGGCACGGACGGCCCGACGCGTCGAGCGAGGCGTGCACCGTGCGGCCCGACGCGGCAAGTGCGCCATCTCCCGGCAGCACGACTTGATAGCGGAATTCCATTCGCACCGGCGACATCATCCGTCCTTCCGTCCGCACCTCGATCTCGTCGTCGTACCGCGCCGGACGGTGATACTCGCAGTGCGCCTCGATCACCGGCAGCGACACGCCCGCGTGCTCCATCTCCCGGTAGCTCCACCCGAGCGACCGCAGCAGATCCGCCCGCGCGACCTCGAACCACACCAGATAATTCGCGTAATACACCACGCCCATCTTATCGGTTTCGGCGTAGCGGACCCGGAGCGTGGACACCGACGAAGGCATGATGGACAGGAGGCCCGACGTCAGGAACGCTCCGGCGCCGCCAGCCGCGCCGCGCGGTTCGCCGCCGCGCGCAGATCCCGGATCGCCTGTACTGGATCGGCCGTGCCAAAAACGGCGTTGCCCGCCACGAGAATATCGGCGCCGGCCTCGACGATGCGCGCGGCCGTGTGGACGTCGATTCCGCCATCGACTTCGATAGGGGCCGAGCTGCCCTCACGACCTAACAGCTCACGCACCGCTCGGACCTTAGACTCCGACCGAGGGATGAAAGTCTGGCCGCCGAAGCCAGGGTTCACCGTCATCACCAGGACG
>JBOGIZ010000949.1:0-4588 GCA_050747805.1 Vicinamibacterales bacterium
GCCCTGCTTCAGGACCTTGTCGCGATCGACGTCCGCGAACACCTGCGGCACGGCCGCCGTGAACTGCGACGAGACGCCGGCCAGTTCCGGACGCTTGCGCGCGGCGTCGAGAAATGTCTGGAGGTTGTCGTTGAGGAACTCGAGCGAGCCGCCGCTGCGATCCTGCAGCCAGAACGAGAACCCGCCCTGTGTGCCGAGACCGGGAATCGACGGCGGCATCACGGCAAACGCCGTTGCCTCGGGCGCCGCCTTCCGCAGCTCGCCGTTGATGCGGTTGACGATGGAGCGCGCGTCCATGCCAGCACCGCCGCGCTCGTCCCAGGGTTTGAATCCGATGAAGTAGAAGGCGTAGTTGCTGGCCGTGACGCGCGAGAGCAGGCTGAACCCCGCGATCGTATTGAAGTTTTCGATGCCATTGGTGTGCGCCAGCACCTGATCGATCTTGCGGCAGACGGCGTCGGTGCGCTCGAGGGACGCGGCGGGCGGCAGCTGCACGTTCAGCAGGCAGTACCCGTAGTCTTCCTCGGGGACAAAGCTCGTCGGCAGCGTCCGTCCGAGCAGCACGGCGAACGCAGTGAAGGCCAGCAGCACCGCGATGCCGAAGAAGGCCTTCCGTACGAGGCCATGGCTCACGCTGACGTAGGCGTGCGTCGCGCGCTCGAACCCGCGGTTGAATAGCTAGAAAAACCAGTTGATGGTCTTCCGCGGCCTCAGCAGCATCGCCGCGAGCGCGGGCGACAGCGTCAACGCGTTGAACGCAGAAATGATCACCGAAATCGCGATCGTGAGCGCGAACTGCTTGTTCAGGCGGCCCTGAATGCCGCTCATGAACCCGACGGGGATGAACACCGACGCCAGAATCAGCGCGATGCTGACGACGGGGCCCGACACTTCGCGCATCGCCTGCAGCGTCGCGTCGCGCGGCGCCATGCCTTCCTCGATGTGGTGCTCGACCGCCTCGACGACGACAAGCGCATCGTCGACGACCAGACCGATGGCGAGCACGAGTCCGAAGAGCGACAGGGTGTTGATCGAGAAGCCGAGCAGCGGAAAAATCGCGAACGTGCCGATGAGCGACACCGGAACCGCGACCATCGGGATGAGCGTCGCGCGCCAGTTCTGGAGAAACAGGTAGACAACGAAGATGACGAGCAGCAGCGCTTCGCCGAGCGTAATCAGAATCTCGCGGATGCCCTCGGATACCGGAAGCGTCGTGTCGATCGTGAAGCGGTAGTCGAGATCCTGCGGAAAGCGCTGGCTCAGATCGGCCATGACCTTCTTGACCGCGCCGGCGACCTGCAGCGCGTTCGATCCGGGCGCCTGGAACACGCCGATGCCGCATCCCTGTCCGGCGTTGACCCGGCCGATCTGTTGGTAGTTGAGCGCGCCGAGCTCGACGCGCGCGACGTTTTTCAATCGCACGATCGAGCCGTCCGGATTCGCGCGTACCGCGATGTCGCCGAATTCTTCCGGCGTCTGCAGCCGCCCCTGGGCGCGGACGGTATAGGTCATCTCCTGGCCGCTCGGCGCCGGCCGCGCGCCGACCTGGCCGGCTGGATTGACCGTGCTCTGCTGCTGCACCGCGCGCACGAGATCGGGCACGGTGAGCCCGAGCTTCGCGAGCATGTCGGGCTTCACCCAGATCCGCATCGCGTAGTCGCCCGCGCCGAAGATCCGCACCTCGCCCACGCCCGGCACGCGATAGAGCGCGTCGATCAGGTTGATGTTCGCGTAGTTGGCGAGGAACAGTGAATCGTACGTGTTCTTCGGCGAGATGAGCGAAATGATCATCATCGGAAAGCCGGTCGCCTTCCGCATGGTCAAGCCGAACGTATTCACATCGGGCGGCAGATTGGGCTGCGCCTGTGCGATCCGGTTCTGGACGTTGACCTGATCGATGTTCGGATCGGTGGCGACGTCGAAGGTCACCGTCAACGTCATCGTGCCGTCGTTGCTGTTGGTCGACAGCATGTAGAGCATGTTGTCGACGCCGTTCATCTGCTGCTCGAGCGGCGCCGCAACCGACTGCTCGATCGTGAGCGCGTCGGCGCCGGTGTAGGTCGCCGTGACGGAAATCTGCGGCGGAATGATCTCCGGGAACTGCGCGATGGGCAGCGTCTGCATCGCGACGAGTCCCCCGAGCACGGTGACGATCGCGATGACAATCGCGACGATGGGGCGGCCGACGAAGAAACGTGACATGGGCGGCTGCGCGACCGATTACCGCGCCGACGACGATTCGGTGAAGGGCCGCGGGGCGACGGTCGTTCCGTCCTTGGCGGGCGCGCCTTCCACCACCACCCGCGTTCCGGCCGTCAGCCCCTGACTGATCACCCAGCGGTTGCCGACGCGTGGACCCGGCGTGACGGAGCGCGTGGCCACCTTGTTGTCGGGGCCGACGACGTGGATCTGAAAGAGGCCCTGCAGCTCGGTCACGGCGCGCTGCGGCACGAGGAGCGCGTCGTTGAGCACGCTCGTCTCGGCGCGCACCTGACCGGATTGACCCGGGCGCAGCAGGCGATTGGGATTCGGAAACGCGGCGCTCATTCGAATCGTCGCTGTCTTCGTATCGATCTCGCGATCCGCCGCCAGGAAGCGTCCCTTGTACGGATAGACGCTGCCGTCGGCGAGCAGCAGCGTCAGACCGCCGGTCCCTTGCCACGGCGAGGCGCCGCGCCCTTCGTTGACGCGCGCCGCGATGCGCAGGTACTCCTCTTCGCTGATCGGGAAATACGCCTTGATCGGATCGATCTGCGAGACAGTCGTGAGCAGCGTGGACGTGGTGACGAGATCGCCGATCTGCGCGGTCGCAATCGCCGCCACACCGGTAATGAGCGACGTCACTTTCGTGAATCCGACGTTGAGCTCGGCCGTCCGCTCGGCGGCGGCCGCCGATTTCACCGCGGCCTGCGCCGCGAGATCCGCCTGCACATCGTCGTCGAGCTGGCTCTGCGCAATCGCGCGCTGATCGGCCAGCGGCCGATCGCGCTGAAGATCGCGCTCGGTCTTGCCGAGCTGCGCCTGCGCCTGCGCCTGGTTCGCGCGCACCTGCGCGAGCACGGCGTCGAACGGACGCGGATCGATCTCGAAGAGCACCTCTCCCTGGTGCACCACCGCGCCTTCGTGATAATCGCGCTTGAGGAGATAACCCGAGACTTGCGGCCGCACCTGCGCGTTCACGTAGCCGTCAAGCGTGGCGATCCACTCGCTTGTCAGCGCTACGCGCTCGGGCTTGACGGTGACAACACTGACGGACGGCGGCTGAGGCGGCGCCTGCGACGCATTCGTCTTGCTGCCGCAGCCGCCAGCAAGTACGGCCGACGCCGCAATGACGAACGCCACACGGAACGGATGGATCTGAAGCATAGCGGTCACGTACGACGAGGCGCGCGAAGGCCGTCGAGAAAGAGATCGACGGCGGAATTGAACAAGCGATCCGGCGCACATGGCGCCAGCCGCCGGATGCCGAAGTGCACGTGGAAGAGCGCCTGATACGCGAGCGCGGATGCCATCGTCCTGGCGGCCACGGCGGCGTCCATATCGGCGCTGAATTCGCCGGATCCTTGCCCTTCCTCGATCAGACGCTGGACAAGGCGCCACCGCTCGAGGAGACCGCGCGCCCAGACGTTGAACACGTCGGGCGCTTCGGTGACGATCTCGCTCACGAGGAGCCGCTGCCACACGCCGGCCTGCGGAGTGATCCAGATGTCCCAGAATTCGCGAAGGAGCTGCCGCAGTCGATCCGCCGCGGATCCCGTGACAAACGCGACTTTCTGCTCGATCTCGGCGTGGCGATCGGCGATCCGCGCGGCGACGCTCTGCGTCAGAAGGTCGTCCTTGTTGGTGAAGTAGTGGTAGATCGTGGCCTTGGAGACGCCCGCGTCCTGCGCGACGTCCTCGAGGCGGACGCGGCGGTACCCTTCGCGCTTGAGGAGCTTGAAGGCGGATTGCATCAGCGCGCGCGGGCGCTCGTCGGGACGACGCTGCCACCGCTGCGGCTGTTCCACTCGTGACATCGGACGTCACGCATTGTAATTGACTCAGGGTCAAATAGTCGAGCGGCGCGCGCGCCGCCGGTGCGGTTACCACGGTCTTGTCAAGGCTGGCCGGAAGCTCTCGGGAGGGTTACCGGCAGTAGCTCGCGGTCGGGATCGCGTCGCGAATTTCGTACCTGGCGCCCGGCGTCAGAATGAACTCGCTGGCGCCCTCGCGCCGTGCGGGATTGCCCCAATCATAGGTGTAGCCGAGCCCTGTCCACGGCACGCCCGGACTCGTTCGAAAGTCCTCGAAATAGAGATCCTCGTAGAAACGCCGATAATCGGCGATGCCCTTCACGACCGGTGGAGGATTCGAAAACTCGAGATTGCAGGTCGAATCCGTGATCTCCGGATCGACGCACGGGCGGAACATGTCGGCGGGCCGCACCCACAGCTCGACGAACACGTCGGAGGACCATCCCGGATTCAAACCGAGATACTGCTTCAAGCGAAGCGCGAGCTGATCGGATGTGGCATCGGGGTGCCCGGCCTCGAACCGGCGGCAGAACTCCTGGACCTGCGGCGCCGCCGTGACCCAGACGATGTTGGTT
>JBOGIZ010000950.1:0-3781 GCA_050747805.1 Vicinamibacterales bacterium
CTCGACCGCCGATCCCGGTGAGCCGGCGTCCTGGCGCGGCGCCGCCGTCAGCCCGGCCGCCGCCACGAGGATCGCGGCGGCGCTGGCCATGCCGAACATCGTCCATTGTTTCTTCAACACGAGACTCTCCACAGAAGGAATGCGGGATGCACTAAACGAAAGCGTAACGAACTATCGTACACCTGACGGTGGCAACCGCGCGATCACTTCGGCCTGATGCGTGAACGCCGACGTTATCTCAGCCTTGCGAGCGTCGCGTCCGTCACGGCGGGCAGCGCCCGGATTTCGGTGACGGCGGCCTCGAGTCCCGCGCCGTCGTCGACGGCGATCACGCCGACGGCTCCGCGGTCGTGCCGCCCGAGCGCGAAGCGCGCGATGTTGACCCCGTGCCGCCCGAGCGAGGTCCCGATCTCTCCGATGACGCCAGGTCGATCTTCGTTCGAGACGACCAGCAGTGTGCCAGAAAGGGCAGCCTCGACGGCGACGCCGTCAAGCGAGCAGAGACGCGGGCTCGCCGGTTCGAACACGGTGCCTTCGATCCACCGTTCCTGGTCCTTCGAGCGCATTTTCACTGAGATCACGTTCGGGAAATCCCGCGTGCGCGTGCTGCGCGACTCGATCACCTCGATTCCGCGCGCTGCCGCGAGGATTCTGGCGTTCACCGGCGTGGCATTCTCGACCGCGCGGGACAACGCGCCCGCGATCGCCGTGCTCCCGACGAGGTCCTGACAGGCGGTCAGCGCGGTTCCGTAGTAGCGGATGGCGATTGCGTCCGGCGCGCCGGCCAGGAGCTGGGCGGCGACCGCGCCGAGACGCTCCGCAAGTTCGAGGAGAGGCCCAACGCGGGGCATGTCGTCGGGTGCAATCGACGGAAAATTGACGGCACTCCGTATGACGCCGGCGCTGAGAAAGTCGCGCACGTTCGTGGCGATCTCCGCGCCGACAAGATCCTGTGCCTCTCGCGTCGATGCCGAGATGTGCGGCGTGGCGATCACCTGTGGCAGCGACGTCAGCCGCGGATCGCTCGGCGGCTCGCGTTCGAAGACATCCAGGCCCGCGCCTGCCACGTGGCCCGTCTCGATGGCGTCGGCGATCGCGGCTTCGTCGATCAGTTCGCCGCGGGCCGTGTTCACAATTCGCACACCGCGCCGGCATCGCCGTAACCGATCGGCATCGAGGAGATGGCGGGTCTCCGGAAGCGCGGGCACGTGGAGCGAGATGAAGTCCGCGCGCGCGAGCAGGTCGTCGAGATCGACGAGCGGCACGCCCGCGGCCTCCGCCGCACGCGCCGGCAGAAACGGATCGTGCGCGATAACGTCCATCGCGAACGCGCCTGCACGCGTGGCGACCTCGCGGCCGATCCGGCCGAAACCGATGATGCCGAGAACTTTTCCGCGCAACTCGATGCCCGTGAAGCGTTTCTTGTCCCAGACGCCGCGCTTCATCGACGCGTCCGCCGCGGCCGTGTCTCTGGCGAGCGCGAGCATCAGTCCGAGCGCGTGCTCGGCGACGCTGACGCTGTTGGCGCCAGCCGCATTCAGCACAAGAACCCCGCGGGCCGTCGCGGCCGTCACGTCCACGTTGTCCACACCGGTGCCGGCGCGCGCGATCACTCGCAAGCGCGGCGCGGCCTCGATCAGCGCCTGCGTCACCTGCGTCGCGCTGCGGACGATCAGCGCGTCGGCCGCTTCGAGGTCGCGTGCCAGGTCATCAGGTCCCCGGCCGGCTCGAGCATCGACGCTCCAGCCTGCGGCGCGAAGCGTTTCAGCGGCCGACTCCGGCAGGGCGTCGGCGATTACGATGTGCATGGCGATATAATGGCGCGTTTCGGAGAGCGCGGGTCGCACCAAGATGGTGCAAAGCGGATGAAAGTGCAGATTTGACGCGCCGCCGCATGCGATCGGGCGGCGCTTTTCCACAAGCTTTTCCACAGTTTCTGTGAACAACCGGTAACACGCGAACGGGGACGTGACCTAATGCCGACGCCGACTTTTTCGATTCTGAAGCCGCCCAGCGCTGGAACCGCGATCACGCGCAAAGCGGGACGGCTCATCGTTCCTGCCGATCCCATCATTCCTTATATAGAAGGTGACGGGACGGGGCCCGACATCTGGCGCGCGAGCGTCCGCGTCTTCGACGCGGCGGTGGAAAAAACGTTCGGTGGCAGGAAAAAGATCGTCTGGTTCGAAGCGCCGGCGGGCGAGAAGGCGAAGGATCAGTACGGCGAGTGGCTGCCGAACGACACGCTCGAAGCGGTCAAGACCTATAAGGTTGCCATCAAGGGACCGCTGACGACACCGGTGGGCGGCGGGATCCGCAGCCTGAACGTCTCGTTGCGGCAGCTGCTGGATCTCTACGCGTGCGTCAGGCCCGTCCGGTATTTCAGCGGGACGCCGTCGCCCGTCAAGCGGCCGGAACTCATGAACGTCGTCATCTTTCGCGAAAACACGGAAGACGTGTACGCCGGCATCGAGTGGGCGAATGGCACGCCGCAGGCCGAACGGATCATTCAGTTTCTGGCGAGCGAGATGGGCAAGCGCATCCGGCCGGATTCGGGCATCGGCATCAAGCCGATCTCGGAAACGTGTTCGAAACGGCTGGTGCGCATGGCGATCCAGTACGCGGTCGACAACAAGCGGAAAACGGTCACGCTCGTCCACAAAGGCAACATCATGAAGTTCACGGAGGGCGCGTTCCGCGACTGGGGCTACGAAGTCGCGAAAGCGGAATTCCGCGACAAGATCGTCACCGAGGACGAAGTCACGGCCGGCGCGTCGCGCGACGGCAAGATTCTGGTGAATGACCGCATCGCCGATAGCGTCTTTCAGCAGATCCTCACGCGCACGGCGGACTACGACGTCTTCGCGACGCCGAATCTCAACGGCGACTATCTGTCCGACGCCTGCGCGGCGCAGGTCGGCGGCCTCGGGATGGCGCCTGGCGCGAACATCGGCGACGAAATCGGGTTCTTCGAAGCCACCCACGGCACGGCGCCGAAGTACGCCGGCAAAGACGTCATCAACCCCTGCTCGGTCATCCTGTCGGGCGTCATGATGTTCCGCTATCTTGGCTGGCCCGAGGTCGCCGATCGCATCGAATCGGCGATCGAGCAGACCGTCAAACAGAAGAAGGTCACCTACGATCTTGCCCGCCAGATGGACGCCGCGACGGAGCTCAAGACGTCGCAGTTTGGAGACGCAGTCATTGCGAACATGTAATTGGTGAGTTGGTGAATTGAGTTGGTGAATTAGTGAGTTGGTGAATTGAATTGGTGAATTTAGGCGCGCGGCAGCGCAGAGGGCGCAGGGCAGGGAATGAATCGTAAAGTCACGGTTGTGGGGGGTGCGGGCAACGTCGGCGCCACGGTCGCGCGGGCGATCGCCGACAAGGAGCTGGCCGACGTCGTCATTATCGACATCGCCGAACAGAAGGCGAAGGGCGTCGCGCTCGATATGTACGAGGCGTGTCCGATCGAGCAGTCGGATTCGCGCATTATCGGAGCGGGCGCCGACGATGCCGGATGGAAGGAAACGGCGAATTCCGACGTGGTCGTGATCACGTCGGGCGTACCGCGAAAGCCGGGCATGAGCCGCGACGATCTGCTGCAGGTGAACTACAAGATCATGCAGTCGGTGACCGAGCAGGTCGTAAAGCACTCGCCGAAGTGCATCATCGTCCCTGTCGCCAATCCGCTCGACGCGATGTGCCAGGCGGTGTACCGGCTGAGCAAGTTACCGCGCGAGCGCGTCATCGGGATGGCCGGCGTTCTGGACTCCTCGCG
>JBOGIZ010000951.1:0-2532 GCA_050747805.1 Vicinamibacterales bacterium
TTCTACTGGTGCTCGAAGATGTCAACTGGGCCGATCCGGGCTCGTTGCTGTTGCTTCGCCATCTCGTTCGCTCCAGCCGCGACGCCGCCCTCTGCATCATCGTCACGTTCCGCGTCGCTGACCCGGATTGCGCGGCGGAGTCACGCGATGTGCTCGACGATCTCCACCGCGAGCACTCGGCGACGCACATCGGGCTCGGTCCGCTGGCGGAAGATCACGTCGGACAGTTGATCCGATGGCGCATCGGCAGCGAACCTCCGCGTCCATTGACGGACTTCGTGGTCGAGCACACGGAAGGAAACCCGCTGTTTGTCACAGAGCTGCTGCAGCATCTCGACGAAACGGGTGGGTTCGCGCGGTTCGAGCAGATGGATGCGGCGATCGGCCCGGCCGACGTCTCCGTGCCGCGAGGCGTTCGAGCGTTGATCGGCCGCCGCCTGAGCCGGTTGAATGTCGCGACGCAGACGCTGCTGGCGCGCGCCGCGGTGATGGGGCGCGAATTCAGCCTCTCGGTGATTGAGGCTCTCGGCGATTTCAGCCAGGACACGGTACTCGATGCCATGGAAGAGGCCGTGGCCGCCGGCATCATCGGCGAGGAGCCGGGCGCGCCCGGGAGTTTTGCTTTCGCGCATACGCTGATTCGCGAGACGCTCTACAGTGGCATTTCCGCCGCGCGCCGCGTGCGGCTTCACTATCGCATCGCCGTTGCGCTCGAGCGGCAGTTCCCGGCGACGGTGACAGCTCCCCTCGGCGAGCTTGCCCATCACTTCAGCCAGGCAGCGGTGTACCAGGGCGCCGAGAAGGCGGTTCACTATGCGGTCCGCGCCGGCGATCGGGCGACGGCCGCCCTGGCCTTCGAGGAAGGGGCTCGCCATTACGCAACCGCGCTCCGCATGCTGGACCTACTGCCGCCGGGCGGTGGGCAAGTCAATCGTGCCGACCTGCACGGGAGGTTGGGACGAAGTCTGTTCGCTGCCGGCCATTGGAAACTGGCGAAGCGCGCGTTCGAAGCGGCGCTGACTCTGGTCGATCCGATGGAGTCGGAAACGCGCTGCGCGCTGCTGGTACGCCTCGCGGAAACGTCATTCTGGGACGCGGACGCTGCCGCGGTCCGGGAATACGCCCGCGAAGCCCATGAGATTGCCGATCGGATCGGCCGTACCGATCTCCTGGCGGATGCGCTCGCGTGGACGGCGAGCGCCCAGGTGTCAGACGGCGACGTTCTGGGAGGGATCGAAACCAACCGCCAGGCGCTGGCACGCGCCGGCGGCATTCGTTCGTTCGGCCTCGCTCGCGTGCCGCTGATCCTCTATTGGGCCGGCCGCGTCGGCGAAGCCGTCGATCACGCGCGGCAAGCGGTCGAACGCGCGCGCGCGTCCGACGACGCCGCATTCCTGTTGTATGCGCTCCAGCACCTTGGACTCAGCCTCTCAGGTCTGGGGCGCTACGAGGAGGCCATCGCCGTGTTGGACGAAGCGCGCTCGGCTGGCCGGCGATGTGGCGCGCTCCCGCTGCTCGCCCGCGCAACGTCGATCTCGGTTGCGCCGCTCCTCGCCGTCGGCGATCTTCGTGGAGCCATGGCGGGCGCGTTCGAAGCGCGCGAGCTGGCCCATCGCATCGCGTTCGATCCTCCTCTCGTGAGCGCCGGCATCGATCTGCTGCTCATCTTCGCGCGCCAGCAGGATCCGGGCCGCGCCGAATCGCTGTTCAACGAGACCGCGCGCGCCGTGCAGACAGCCAGCGGCTGGCATGCGTGGAAGTGGAGCATCCGATTGTGGCAGGCTCGCGCGGAGCTGGCGGCGGCGCGCGCCGCGTGGAGCAGCGCGGCGCGCGCGGCCACGCACGTCATCGATCAAAGCCGCCCGCGGCATCGGTTGAAATATGAAGCGCTGGGGCTGGCCACACGCGCCCGCGCGCTCCACCGCATGGGATCACGCGAGGCCGCCGCCGACGCGCGAGCGGCCGTCGACGTGGCCCGCGTTCTCGACGATCCGGCGGTGCTGCTGGAGTGCTCGATCGTCCTGCTGGACATCGACGGAAGCGACGCGCTGCAGCACGAGACGCGACGAACCGGAGAGCGGATCCTCGGGGCACTCACCCGGCCATCACTGCGGTCGGAGTTCGTGGCATTCGTGTCGAACAAGCGGCCTCATCTGCTCGACGGCTGAGGTCGTCGGCCGTTTCCTGGTGGCCTGTCCTTGCTGAACAACGACAGACCACTACAGCGCGTTGTTCGCGCGCAGCGTCGACGGGATCTTCGCCTCGGCCAGGTCCGGCGTGAAATCCTCGCCCGGATTGATGAAGCGGTCCGATTCGAACTTGTATTGCTTGTCGTAGAGGGTCCGGTAGCGCCCGCCAAGCGCGATCAGCTCCGCGTGCGTGCCGCGCTCGACGATCTCCCCGTGCTCCAGTACGAGGATCTGATCCGCGCTTCGAATCGTCGACAGCCGGTGCGCGATGACAAACGTCGTGCGTCCGTGGCGCAGCGATTTGAGGCCGTCCTGGATCATCGCCTCGCTCTCGCTGTCGAGG
>JBOGIZ010000952.1:0-3377 GCA_050747805.1 Vicinamibacterales bacterium
GCCGTGCTCGGGCATCCGTACGGTCCGAACGAGGAGCGGGGCGTGTTCCGGTCGACCGACGGCGGACAGACATTTGAGAAGGTGTTCTATCGCGACGAAAACACCGGTGCGCAGGACGTCGAGATCGATCCCTCGGACCCCGACGTCGTCTACGCGACGCTCTTTGGCGGCCGGCAGGGTCCGTGGGAGAACGCCGTGTGGGGCGGACCCGGAGGCATCATCAAATCGACCGACGGCGGCACGACGTGGAAGCCGCTCACGAAAGGATTGCCTGAACCGATCACCGTCGCCGAGATCGCAATCGCGCCCAGCCAGCCCAAAACGCTCTATGCGTACGTGAGCGGCGGAGCGGGCGGAAGAGGCCGTGGCGGCGCGCCGGGAGCGACTGCGTCTGCTGGCCGAGGACGCGGCCGCGGCGGCCGTGGCACGACTCAGACCGGCGGATTCGTGCTGGTTCAAGGCGGCGCGCAAGCCGAGCGCCGCGCCCCGATCTATCGCTCGGATGACGGCGGAGAAACGTGGACGGCGACGTCGACCGACGCGCGCGTCGGCACGAGCAACGAAGCGAAAGTGATCGTCGATCCGAAAGATCCCGACTGGCTGATCGTCACGAGCCAGGTCACCTACAAGAGCGAAGACCGCGGCAAGACGTGGACGCCGTTCAAAGGCGCGCCCGGCGGAGACGACTACCAGAACGCGTGGATCAACCCGAACAACCCGAATCTGATTCTGCTCGTTGCGGATCAAGGGGCCGTCGTGTCGGTCGATCGCGGCGCGAGCTGGAGCTCGTGGTACACGCAGTCGACCGCGGCGATGTTCCACATCACCACCGACAACGCGTTCCCGTATCGCGTCTGCGGCGGCCAGCAGGACAGCGGTTCGGCCTGTGTTGCGAGCCGCGGAAACGACGGGCAGATTACGATGCGCGAGTGGCACCCAGTGGGCGTCGAGGAATACGGGTATGCGGCTCCGGATCCCCTCGATCCCGACCTGGTCTACGGCGGCAAGGTGACGCGGTACGACCGGCGAACCGGGCAGGTCTCGAACGTCGGGCCTGTGCCCGGCGGACGCGGAGGACGCGGCGCCGCTTCACCAGACGCGGCGATCGACCGTACGGTCCGTACGCAGCCCGTCGTGTTCTCGATGGCCGACAGGCATGCGCTCTTCTACGGCACCAACGTGCTCTGGAAGACGATCGACGGCGGCATCACATGGAAGCAGATCAGCCCCGACCTGACGCGGAAGACACACGAGGCTCCGAAATCGATCGGTACGTTTACGGAGGAGGCCACGGCGGCCACGCCGAACGGGCCCGAGGTCGACAACAACGGCGCCCGCGTCATCTACACGATCGGGCCGTCTTACACCGACATCAATCGCATCTGGATCGGCACCGACGATGGCGTGATCGCAACGACGTCCGACGGCGGCGTGCATTGGACGGATGTGACGCCGAAGCAAATCGGATCGTACTGGAAGGTGTTCATGATCGAACCGGGCCGCTTCGATCCGCTCACGGCGTACGCCGCCGTGAACACGCTGCGTCTTGACGATCAAAATCCACATCTCTTCCGCACGCACGACGGCGGCAAGACGTGGACCGAGATCGACAATGGCATTCCGGGCGGCGCCGCCGTCAGCGCTATCCGCGAAGACGTGAAGAAGAAAGGGCTGCTCTTTGCCGGCTCGGAAACGCAGGTCTACGTGTCGTTCGACGACGGCGATCACTGGCGATCGCTGCGGCTGAACATGGCGCCCTCCTCGGTTCGCGACCTGCAGGTCAAAGACGACGATCTGATCGCCGGGACCCACGGCCGCGGGATCTGGATCCTCGACGACATCGCGCCGCTGCGGCAGATTTCCGCGGACACCGGGTCCGCAGACATGCTGTTCACGCCGGCGGCGGCGCTGCGCGTGCGCTGGGACGCGAACACCGATACGCCACTGCCGCCCGACGAAATCCGGGCGCCGAATCCGCCCGACGGCGCGGCGATTGACTACTATCTCGCGTCGGATGCGAGCGGACCCGTGACGATCGCAATCCATCAGCAGGACGGCAAACTCGTCAGACGTTATTCGAGCGACGATCCCGTGACGCCGCTGCCCGATCCGAAGACCAACGCGCCGCTGCCGCTCTACTGGTATCGCCCGCCGCAGGTGCTCTCGACGAAGGCGGGCATGCACCGCTTCATGTGGGACGTGCACTATCAGCCGTTGCCACCTATCGCAGGCGGGGCTGGCGGCCGCGGCTTCGGCGGCGGACTCTCGATTGCCGCGGTGCCGTACAACACCGTGCCGGCCCCAACTACGCCGTGGGTGGCGCCCGGCCAGTACACGGTCAAGCTGACGGTCAACGGGAAGACGTATTCGCACCCGATCGTCGTCAAACAGGATCCGCGCGTGAAGACGTCGGCGCTCGCGATGCAGCAGGTCTACACGCTCTCGCGCGACATGTATTACGAAGCGGCGGCCGTCATCAACGCCGCGAACAAAGCCGCGGACAACGACGCGCTTGTAAGCGCCGCGCGGGGCCTCGAAGGCGTCATGAACAGTCTGCAGGCGGCCGACGTCCAGCCGACGGCCGTCCAGCTCAAAGCGATCGCCTCCGCGCGAGCCGCGGTGGCGTCGGCGATGGCAGAGCGGTCAGGGAAGGCGCGGAAATAGGCCACGGACGACACGGGGCTCGGGCCACGGGCTACACGGGGCTCGGGCCACGGAATACACGGAGTACACGGATATGGTGCTCGATCAGCTGGCGAACACATCGCGCTACGTCGGTCTCCATCCGCTGTTCGCCCGCGCCTTCGCATTTCTGGCCGACGTTCGCGCGCTTCCGCCAGGCCGGCACGATATCGACGGCGATCGCCTGTTCGTCCTGATGCAGGAGGAGAACGGCCGCGGCCACAAGGGCGCGCGGCTGGAGGCGCACCGCGCTCACATCGACATTCAGCTCACGCTCGACGGCATCGAGGAGATCGGATGGTCGCCGCTCGCCGCGTGCCGGCCGGCCGGCGAGCACAACCGCGAGGAAGACATCGCATTCTTCGACGACCGGCCGCACGTCTGGTTCACCCTTCCGCCGGGCCACCTTGCCGTCTTTTTTCCGCAGGACGCGCATGCGCCGCTTGGTGGTATGGGCAAATGCCGTAAGGCCGTCGTGAAGGTCGCAATTGACAGGTGATGCGTGATGCGTGATGCTTGATGCATGCGCACCACGCTCGACATCGACGACGATATCTTGCAGGCAGCAAAAGAGTTGGCGGCGATGCAGCGCAGCACGACTGGAAAAGTGATTTCCCAGTTGGCGCGTCGCGGCCTCGCCCCGCCGAAGGAAAAAGTAAAAATCAGAAACGGCGTGCTCTTGCTCGGACCGCGTG
>JBOGIZ010000953.1:0-2104 GCA_050747805.1 Vicinamibacterales bacterium
GAGGAAGACGCCCAGGCGAGCCGCGCGTCGCGCGGATGGTGATCGACAGAACCACCAAACACGAGTCGTGTAGTCATCGTGGCCGACTCGTGTTTGGTGGTTCTCTCGATCACCATGGCCGGCCAAGGCCGGCCCGGCCTCGCCTGCAGTCTCCGCGCCCTCTGCTTTCACCGCTCTCTGCGAGAGATCTTCTCCGTGCCCTCAGTTACCTCAGCGCTCGGACGCCTTCAACAACTCCACGAGGTAGTTTTCCCAGACCGCGGCGAGCGTGTGCGTGCCGTGGCCGGCGGTTTTGTCGCTGAGCGGAATGATGACGGCGCGCCCGTGCGGCACGCGCGTGATCTCTTTCTGCAGGATGCCCAGCTCCGGCGGGTTGATCAGGTCGTCGGCCGAATTGACGGCGAGCAGCGGCGCTTTGATCTTCTCGAGGTTGGGGCCCGGATCGTAATCCTTCGAGGCCTCCAGGGCATACATGATGTCGTTCGCGTCGCCGTGCGCGATGTAATTGGCGACGTACTGATCGATTTCGCGATCGGCCGCTGCGAGGGTGGGCGCGCTGCGGCGGCGGAGGATCGGATTGCTGCCAACCAGCCACAGCATCATCGCGGCGGTGCGGAGCGAGGGCGGCTCCGTCGTGTAATCGCCGTTCCTCCAGTCGGGATCGTGCTGAATCGCGTCGATGATCAACGTGCGCCACGCGCGGTTGCGCCCGGCGATCTGGTCCGGCAGGCTCGCGAGCGGCATCAGGGCGTCCATGAAGTCCGGATACTGCTCGCCCCAGAGCCATGTGTGCATGCCGCCCATCGACGTGCCCATGACGAGCCGCAGGTGATTGACGCCGAGGCCGTCGACGAGCAGATCGTGCTCGGCGCGGATCATGTCGAGGTACCAATACTGGGGAAAGTGCGCGTGCATGCCGTCGCTCGGCTTGCTCGACTTCCCGTGTCCCACATCGTCGGTCAGGATGATGAAGTACTTCGTGACGTCGAGCGGCTGGCCGGGTCCGAACAACACGCCGGCGAATACGCGGCTCGTGAACTGCGCGCCCGTGCCGCCCGTGCCGTGCATGATCAGCACGGCGTTGCGCACGACTCCCTGCGCGTCCTTCGTCGGTGTGCCGTACGTGCGGTAGTGCATGCGCAGCTCCGGCAGCGTCTCGCCGGAGTTGAAATGGAAGTTCTTGAGGATGAAGTCGTGCTCGGTCGGCTGCGGCACCTGCGCCGATCCCGGCGCCGTCTGGAGAACGAGTGAAACGAGCAGCACACTCAGCATATGCACTCAGCCTTCCTGGGGGTCACGCACGATTTACGGCAAAGAACGCACGGCGCGCACAGACTGTTTTCCTGTCCCTTGTCCCTGCCCCCGCAATTACCACAATCCGACTTTCCCCGTCACCGACGCGATCAGCTTCGCCGGATCATAGCCGACGCCTTGCTTGAAGACGGTCTCCACCTTGCGGACATCGGAAATCGTCTTCGACGGGTCGCCGTCAATCACGACCAGATCGGCCTGCTTGCCGGCGGCAATCGATCCAATGCGCGCCTCGCGGCCGAGGTATTTCGCGCCGTTGAGGGTGCAGATCTGGACGGCTTCCTCTGGAGTAAAGCCTTCCTCGACCAGCAGTTCAATCTGCCGCTGATCCGAGTAGCCCGGAATCACGCCGCCCGATCCCGTCGGATCGGTCCCTGCGAGCAGCAGCCCGCCCGCGCGCGCGAACGCGCGCTCGAGCGCCATGCCGTTGGGGAACAGCCGCGCGTAGACCGACTGCGGATTCTGCTGAACGCGCTGATAGTTCTGCATGAACTGCTGTTTGAGTTCAGGGAGCAGGACGTCGATGCCCGGCGGCACGGGACGCCCGGGCGTGAACGTCTCGAACACGGTCAGCGTGGACGTGAGCGCGACGTGCTTCTCGACGAGTTTGTGCACGAGCGAAATGAACGGCAGGCCGTGCGCGTCGAGATCCGCAATCGTCCGCTGACCGGCGCCCTGTCCTGGACACACATCCGGCTGTTTGTCGGTCACGAAGTCGGTCGAGGGCATGAAGCCGTGCTCGAGATCGTCGATGCCGAGATCCGCGGCCTCGGCGTACGTGACCGAGCAAAGA
>JBOGIZ010000954.1:0-1540 GCA_050747805.1 Vicinamibacterales bacterium
GAGCAGGAGCAGGAGCGCGGCATCACGATCACGTCTGCCGCCACTACCTGCTTCTGGCGCGATCATCGCATCAAAATCATCGACACGCCGGGGCACGTCGACTTCACGGCCGAAGTCGAACGCTCGCTGCGCGTGCTCGACGGCGCCGTCGCCGTGTTCGACGCGGTCGCGGGCGTCGAGCCGCAGTCGGAAACCGTCTGGCGCCAAGCCGACAAGTATCGCGTCCCGCGGATCTGCTTCGTCAACAAGATGGACCGCATCGGCGCGAACTTCCAGCGGACGTTCGATCAGATCATCTCGAAGCTCGGCGGCAACCCGGTCGCGATTCAGCTGCCGATCGGCGCGGAAGACAAGTTCGTCGGCGTGGTCGACCTCATCAAGATGAACTCGATCACCTACAAGGACGAAACGATGGGCGCCGACTACATCGTCGGCGAGATTCCAGCCGACATGCTCGAGGAGGCCAAGCACTTCCACGAGCAGCTGATCGAAAAGGTCAGCGAAGTCGACGACACCATTCTCGAGAAATACCTCCACGGCCGGGCCGACCAGATCACGGAAGAGGAAATCAAGGCGGCGCTGCGCAAGCGCGTCAACGCCTCGGTCCACACGGAAGGCGAGAAGGCGGAGCCGGCGTTCGTGCCGGTGATCTGCGGATCGGCGTTCAAGAACAAAGGCGTCCAGCCGCTGCTCGACGCCGTGGTGGACTTCCTGCCCTCGCCGATCGACGTGCCCCCGATCAAGGGCGTCAATCCCGACAAGGGGCCCGATGCCCCCGACAGGATCGAATCGCGTCCGGCGTCCGACGATGCGCCGTTCGCCGCGCTTGGCTTCAAGATCATGACCGACCCCTTCGTCGGCCAATTGACCTTCATCCGCGTCTACTCGGGCATCCTCACCGCCGGTTCGACGATCTACAACTCGACCAAACAGAAGAACGAGCGCATCGGGCGTCTGCTCAAGATGCACGCGAACAAGCGCGAGGAGATCAAGGAAGTCTACGCGGGGGACATCGCCGCCGCGGTCGGACTGAGAACGGTCTCGACGGGCGACACGATCTGCGACGAGAAGAAGCCTATCGTGCTCGAGTCGATGGATTTCCCCGAGCCCGTCATCTCGCTCGCGATCGAGCCGAAGACGAAGGCCGATCAGGAGAAGCTCGGCGTCGGGCTGCAGAAGCTGATGGCCGAAGATCCAACGTTCCGCGTGAAGACGGATCAGCAGACAGGCGAAGTCGTCATCGCCGGAATGGGCGAGCTGCACCTCGAGATCATCGTCGATCGGCTCAAGCGCGAGTTCAACGTCGAGTCCTCGTCGGGACGTCCGCAGGTGGCGTACAAAGAAACGCTCACGCGGCCGGCCGTGGGGGAGATGCGGTACGCGAAGCAGACCGGCGGCCGCGGCCAGTTCGCCGAGGTCAAGATCCGCCTCTATCCGGGCGAGCCGGGCACGGGCTACGTCTTCGAGAACGAGATCAGCGGCGGCTCGATCCCGAAGGAGTACATCAAGCCGGTCGACGAAGGGATCAAGGAAGCGCTCA
>JBOGIZ010000955.1:0-2330 GCA_050747805.1 Vicinamibacterales bacterium
GCCGGCGACGAGGTGCGCACGGTGATCGCCGGGTACCACTGGTTCACCGACTGGGGACGCGACACCATGATCAGCCTCGAGGGCCTGACGCTCGCGACGGGCCGGTACCGCGAGGCGGGCTACATTCTCCGCACGTTCGGACACTACGTCCGCGATGGGCTCATCCCGAACATGTTCCCCGAAGGGGATCGCGAAGCGCTCTATCAGACGGCGGACGCCACGCTGTGGTTCTTTCACGCCATCGATCGCTACACGCAGATCACAGGCGATGAGGACACGCTGCAGAAGCTGCTTCCGACGCTGGTGGATATCGTGCAGCATCACCTCCGCGGAACGCGGTTCGGCATCCGGATCGATCCGCGCGACGGACTCTTCACGCAGGGCGCGGACGGGTACCAGCTGACGTGGATGGACGCGAAGGTTGGCGACTGGGTCGTGACGCCGCGGCGCGGGAAGGCGGTGGAACTGAGCGCGCTGTGGTACAACGCGCTGCGCCTGATGGAGGGATGGACGCGAAAGTACGGCGGCGGCGATGGCATCGATTTCAGCAGCCATGCCGAACAGGCGCGAGGGTCGTTCAACGCGCGGTTCTGGTACGCGAAGGGCGGCTATCTGTACGACGTGATCGACGGACCGGCCGGCGACGACCCCGCCTGCCGGCCGAATCAAATCTTCGCGATCGCGCTGGCGCATCCGATCCTCGACCGCGAGCGGTGGGAAGCGATCGTGCACGTGGTCACGCAGCGGCTGCTCACGCCCTTGGGGCTGCGCTCGCTGGCGCCCGGGGAACCGGACTATAAGCCGCGGTACGACGGCGACCTTCGATCGCGCGACGCGGCGTATCACCAGGGCACCGTCTGGGCATGGCTGATCGGACCGTTCTTCAATGCGTGGCGCGCACTGTACCCGGACGATCACCTCGGAGCCCGGCGCCTCCTCCAGGGGTTTCAGCAGCACCAGAATGAAGCGTGCGTCGGGACGATCAGCGAAGTGTTCGATGCCGAGCCGCCGTTTCTGCCGCGCGGATGCGTCGCGCAGGCGTGGAGCGTCGCCGAAGTGCTGCGCTGCTGGCGGGTGGCGACCGAAGGCCGCGATACGCCGGCGCGTACCGACGTAGACGAGCAGCCGGCCGGGGCACCTGTAAAGTAGGAGCGTGACTCTCGAGGATCTTGGCTGGACGCCGCATTGGTCCGAGGCGTTCGAGCCGTATCGGGCCACTGGCTTTCGGCCGGCGCGCGTGAGCCTCGAACACACGCACATCTATCGGGTGCTTTCGGCGGAAGGCGAACGCCTCGCGCGCGTGTCGGGCCGCCTGCGCCACGCTGCGGCCGCGCGCGCGGAGTTTCCCGCCGTTGGGGACTGGGTGGCCATCGACGCGCGCATCCCCCCGCCGCATCCGGGCGAGTCGGGACGGATCGTTGCCGTGCTGCCGCGCATCAGCCGGTTTTCGCGCCGCGCGGCGGGCAATCCGACGGAAGAACAGGTCGTCGCGGCGAACGTCGACGTCATCTTTCTCGTGTCAGGTCTCGACCGCGATTTCAACCCGCGCCGGATCGAGCGATATCTCGTCACGGCGTGGGACAGCGGTGCGACGCCCGTCATCGTCTTGAACAAGGCCGATCTCGTAGAGGATTCGACGCCATTCGTGCGCGAGGTCGAGACGATCGCGCGCGGCGTGTCGATCGCGGTCGTTTCGGCGAAACGTCCGGACTCCCTGGAGCAGCTGCGGGGGCGGATCGGTGCCGGCCGGACGGCGGCGGTGCTCGGGTCGTCAGGCGTGGGGAAGTCCTCGATCGCCAACGCGCTGATTGGCGAAGAGCGTCTGGCGACACGCGAGGTGCGCGAGCGCGACAGCCGTGGGCGGCACACGAGCACGAATCGCCAGCTCGTGCTGCTGCCCGGCGGCGGCATCCTGATCGATATGCCGGGGATGCGCGAGCTGCAGCTGTGGGAGACGGGCGGCGCCCTCGCAGGCGCGTTCTCCGACATCGAGGCGCTCGCGTCGGACTGCCGGTTCCGCGACTGCCGCCATCGGACGGAACCAGGCTGCGCCGTGACGGGAGCGGTAGAACAGGGCCAACTCGCCGCCGAGCGTCTCGACAGCTTCCGCAGGCTTGAGGACGAGCGGGCGTTTCAGGCGACGCAGCAGGACGAGCGCGCGCGTCTCGAGTCGAAGCGGCAGGCCAGGGTCGCCAACAAGGCGCTCGAGAAGCGGCTCAGGGAGAAGGGCTAGTTCCAGCTGCAAACAGCCGCTGCGCGAGCGAACACCGTGAGCGAGCCACGCGAACGGAGGGCGCCGGCGAAGCGGCGCGCGCGAGCGCGTGTAGGGG
>JBOGIZ010000956.1:0-13271 GCA_050747805.1 Vicinamibacterales bacterium
CGTCATCATGATCGGCCGCAGCCGGAGCCGCGACGCCTCCATCGTCGCCGCGGCGATGTCCTTCCCCTCGAGACGCAGCTTGTTGATGAATGAGTAGAGAATCACGCTCGTCTGCACGGCGACGCCCATCAGCGCGACGAAGCCGAATCCCGACGACACGCTGAAGGTCGTGCCCGTCATCCAGAGGGCCAGCAATCCGCCGACCGGCACCGTCACCAGCACGCTGAACATGATGATCAGCGGGAACTTCAGATTTCCGTAGAGCGCGAAGAGAATCAGCAGGATGAGGACGACCGTCAGGGGGATGATGAACATCATCTGCGCCCGCGCCGCCAGATAGTCTTTGTACTCGCCGCCCCAATCGTACGTGTAGCCGAGCGGCAGCGGGACCGCGGCCGAAACCTTCTGCCTGGCCTCCTGCACCGCGCTCGCCAGGTCACGGCCTTCGACGCTGAACTGGATGCCGATGAAGCGCGAATTGCTTTCGCGGTAGATGAACGACGCGCCCTTCTCGACGCGCACGTCCGCAAACTGGCTGAGCGGCAGCTGCTGGCCGTCCGGCGTCGCGATCAGCAGGTTCTTGATTGCGTCCATGTTCGCGCGATACGGTTCCTGCAGGCGGACAACGAGATCGAACTGGCGCTCGCCCTGGATCACCTGCGTCGCCGCAGTGCCGCCGATCGCGGTTTCGATCAGGGTGTTGATGTCGGAGACGTTCAATCCGTACTGGGCGATCCGTTCGCGGTTGGGCGAGATGACGAGACTCGGCTGTCCCAACTCTCGCACGACCGTAATCTCGGTGATGCCGCGCACCGACGCGAGGATTTTGCGCACGGCGTCCGCCTTGCTCTCGAGCGTGTTCAGATCGTCGCCGAAAATCTTCACGGCGAGCGAGCTTTTGAGACCGGTCGACGCCTCGTCCACCGCATCTTCGGCCGGCTGCGTGAAGTTGAAGATAATCCCGGGGAACGCGTCGAGCTTCTTCTGGATGGCGTCGACCAGCTCCGGCTTGCTGTGGACGTCGCCGCTCTTCCACGACTTGTCGTCGTAGGGCCTGAGGCCGACGTAGTACTCGTCGTTGAAGAAGCCGGTCGGGTCGGTGCCCTCGTCGTCGCGGCCCAGTTCGTTGGCGACGGTCGTGACCTGCGGGAACGACAGCAGCAGATTGCGGAGCTGTGGGCCCAGCGTGGACGCCTCGTCAAAGGAGATCGTATAGGGCATCGTCGCGCGGATCCAGAGTGCGCCCTCGTCGAGATGCGGCATGAATTCCGCGCCGATGAGCGGAATCAGGAGCAGCGAGGCGCCGAAGATCAGCATGCAGACCGTCACGGTCAGCCAGCGCCGGTCGAGGCAGGTGTGCAGCAGCCGGTGATAGGCCCGCTCGACCGATTTGTAGATCGGCACGTCGGGTTCTTTGACGTGCTTGCGCAGGAAGTACGCGCACAGCACCGGCAGCAGCGTCAAGCTGCAGAGCAGCGCGCCGGCCAGCGCGAACGACATCGTGTCGGCCATCGGCCGGAAGAGGCGCGCCGACGGGCCGGTCAGCGCGTAAATCGGCAGATATCCCGCGATGATCACTGCGATCGCGTAGAAGATCGGCCGCTCGACGTCGCGCGCCGCGTGCCGGATGACCTCGGTCACGCTGAAGTGCGTGCCGTGCCGCGCCGCCAGCTCGCGGAAGATGTTCTCCACCATCACGACCGCGCCGTCGACGATCATCCCGAAGTCGATCGCGCCGATCGAGAGCAGGTTCGCCGGGATGTTGGCCCAGTCGAGGCAAATGAACGAAAAGAGCAGCGCGAAGGGAATCGTGATCGCGACGATGAGCGCGGTCCGGACGCTGAAGAGGAACAGGCCGAGAATGACGAGCACCAGGAACATGCCGCGCAGCAGATTGCGCTCGACCGTCCGCGTCGTCTCGTGAATCAGCTCGGTGCGGTCGTAGTACGGCACGATCTTCACGTCGGGCGGCAGCACCGTCCGGTTGAGGGTGTCGGTCATGTCCTCGACTTTCTTGAGGACGCTTTGCGCCTGCTCGCCAGTACGCATGAGGACCACGCCCTCGACGGCGTCGTTTTCGTGCATGAAGCCGAATTCGCCAAGCCGCGGCGCGTGGCCGATCGCGACCGTCGCGACGTCCTTGATGTAGGTGGGAATGCCGGTGTGGGTCGCGACCACGATGTTGCCGATGTCGGAGAGGCTCTTGACGAGCCCGAGCCCGCGCACGTAGAAGAACTGGCCGCCCTGCGAATAGAAGCCGCCGCCGGCGTTGGCGTTGTTGCTCGCAAGCTGCTGCGTGATCTGCGGCACCGTGACGCCATAGGCGAACATCTTCGACGGATCCAGCAGCACCTGGTACTGCATCGTCGTGCCGCCGAGGTTCGACATGTCGGCGACGCCCTGGATGGAACGGTACTTCCGTGTGAGCACCCAGTCGTTGATGACCTTGAGCTCCTGCGGCGTGCGGTCGGGGCTCTGGAGCACATAACGGTAGATGAGGCCGCTCGGCGAGAACAGCGCCTCCATGCCCGGCGTCACGCCATCGGGCACCTCGGCGTTGGGGATGCGCTCGAACACCTGTTCGCGCGCGAAATACGGGTCGGTGTCGTACGAAAAATTCATCGTGACGGACGACAGCCCGTAGAGCGAGATCGACCGCAGCGCGTCGAGGTTCGGGATGCCGTTCATCTCGACCTCGAGCGGAATGGTGATGAGGCGCTCGACTTCTTCGGCGGCGTGGCCCGGCCACTGTGTGACCACTTCGACGTGCGCCGGCGAGAGATCGGGATAGGCGTCGATCGGCAGCTTCTGGAACGAGACGATGCCCCAGATGCCGAGGCCGACCATGGCCACAATCACGATGAAGCGCTGCGAGAGCGCAAAGGAGACGAGGCGCGCAATCATGTCTCTTCAGCCCTTGTAGGAATTGGCGAACTGCAGGAACAGGCTGCCCTGGGAGACCACGCGGTCGGCTGTGGTCAGTCCGTTCGTGATTTCCGTCACGTCGCCCTGTTGGGGGCCGAGCGTGACCTGCCGCTGCGCGAAGTGGGTCGAATCGACCTGCACGTAGACGAACGGCAGGTTCTCGGCGTCGTAGAGCACCGCCGAGGTGGGCACGACGAGCGCGTCGCGCTCGGCCTTGTCGTGGATGACGACGTCCACGAACTGGTCCTTCTTCAGGAAACCCTTGGGATTGTCGGTGACGACGCGCACGGGGGTCGTGCGCGTGGCGGGGTCCAGCATGCTGCCGATGTAGGTGACGCGGCCGCGGAACACGTCCGGGAACGACGCGCTGCGTACGTCGGCCGTGTCGCCGACGTGGACCAGGCGCAGGTCCTTCTCATAGAGGTGCGCCTGCACCCAGACCGTCGACACGTTGCTGATCACGAACGCGATCGTCGTGCCCGCCTGAATCACCTGGCCGGGATTGACGAGCTTCTGCACGACCGTTCCCGCGATGGGCGATCGCATTGGCAGCTCCGGGCGCACGGCCGTGTTCTGCTGGTCGGCCTCCTGAATCTCGGCGGGCGTGACGCCGAGAATCTTCAGCGCCTGCTGCGCCGTCTGGACGTCGGTCATCGCGTCGTTGTAGTCGGCCTGCGCCTGCTCCATGTCGCGCTGCGCGATGGCTTTGTGCTGCAGCAGGTCTTTGCTGCGGTCGAGCGTGTCCTTCTTGAGCGCGAGCTGGTTTTCCGCTTTGCGATACGTCGAGAACGCGCCAGCGATGTCGGGGCTCGCCACGTACAGCAGCGGCTGGTTTGCGGCCACGCGCGTTCCGGTGTCGACCAAGATGCGCGTGATCGGCCCGTTCACCTGTGTGATGGCCTGCGACGTATGGTCGTTGTCCCAGTCGACCGTGCCCGTCGTCCTCAGCTCGGTCTCGAACTGCTTCGTCCGCGCCGGCTGGACCTGAATGTGCGAGAGCTGATTCTGTGGCACCGTGAAGTATCCCGCGTTCGCCGCGGATCCACCGCTCGCCGCGCCGGAGGCGGGCGCCGCCGCGGCAGCCTGTGCGGAGGGGGATTCGTCGCCCGATCCGCCGCCTCCGCAGGCGGCAACCGCGAGCATGACAGCGACGGGAGCGACGGCCGTGACGAGAGACGTCTTCATTGCACCACCTGTTTTCCAACCGCAGAATTGAGTTGCTGGACGCTGTTCATGTAGGCGGCGAGCGCCTGCCGGTACCCGAGTTCCGTGTCGCGGTACGTCCGCTCCGCATCGAGCAGATCGAGCAGACTGCCGGCGCCGCGCTGGTAGACGTACTGACTGATGTCGAGCGACTGCTTGGCCTGATCGAGATAGCCGGATTCATACAGCTTCACGACCTGATCGGCCGTCTGCCAGCCGGCGTAGGCGCTGGTGACGTCGGACAGGACGAGATACTGCGCGGCGAGCTCCGACTCGGTGGACTGCCGGATCTGCACTTCGCTCTTGGCGATGTTGCCCTGATTGCGATCGTGAATCGGCAGATCGATCGACGCGGAAACGCCCAGCGTGCTGGTCGGGCCGTACGAGTTGCGAAAGTAGTCGACGCCGCCCGTCACATCGCGCGCGGCAATGCTCTGCTGAAGCGCGAGCGTGTTCTTGGCGAGCGTCAGATTGCTGCGCGCCTCCTGCAGGTCGGGACGCGCCGCGAGCGCCTGCTGCTTGAGGTCGTCGAGATTGAGCGTCGCGGTCGTGTGCGCCAGGTCGCCGACAACGTCGTAGTTCTCGGCGACCGCGTCGTAGCCGAGCAGTTGCCGGAGCTGGGATCGTGCCTGCACGAGTCCTACCTGCGCGGACGACACGTCCTGTTCAAACTGCAGCTTCTGCAGCGAGATCTTGTAGAAGTCCCCCTGCGCGAGATCGCCCGACTGGACGCGCTGCCGGTTGACCTCGACGACGTTGGAAAAATTCTGCAGATCCTGCTGCGCCAGATCGAGTGCGGATTTCGCGAGCAGCACGGCAACGAAGGCCTGCGCGGTCTGAAACCGCAGCTGCCGTTCGGCGTCGAGCGCCGTCTTCGCCACGACGTCGGTCGTGTCCTCGGCGACGAGGATTCGGTTCCGGCGTTTGCCGCCGCGCTCGAAGAGATAACTGGCCGACGCCCCGTAGACGGCGGAGTCTTTCAGGAAGTCGAAATTGAGCTGGCTCGGCGAAAACGGCGTGATGCCGTCGAGCGTGAAGTTCAGCGTCGGATTCGGCTTGAGTCCCGCCGTCACCTCGTCCTGCTTCGACGCATCCACCGCGAGCCGCTGCGCCTCCAGCGCCTGATTGCGTGCGACCGCCATCTGCACGGCCTGGTCCATCGTGAGCCGCGCCACGGGCGCGACCGTCTGTGCCGCCGCCACGCCTGGCACCATCCCCCCGATGACCGCCGCAACGGCGCAGCGCTTCCATGAAAAAAGTGCGCGCATGAGATCCTCTTGAAAACTACTGAACCCGCTTTGAGCGGCCACGGGCCGCCTCAGTCAGACGTGTGCAGATCGCGCGCGCTCAGGTACAGACGTGCTGCACCGGGCTCAGGGCGATCTATTGAGAGCGGACTGTCAGGCGGAAAGGATGGAAGGCGGACCGCGGAATTCGCGCGAGGAGACAACAGTCTGGGCATGCCAGTCGAGCGTGCGCGTCACCATGTCGGTCGCGAGCAGCTCGGCCGCCATGCCGGCCGTGATTGGCGTGTGAAGGCCGGTGTCGGCGCGCAGCCACTGACAGACCGCGCACGGGCCTTCGGGTGTCTTCGAGGAGTGTGGCCCGACGACCACCTGGTACGCCGCTCCGGAGCCGCTTGCCCCCAGCGGATGGACGTGGACGAAATCCACGAACATCGACAGGAACAAGTACGGAACGCAGGCCGCAGCCAGTGTCCGGCGCCAGCGCGATCGTGCCAGTGGGAACAAGCTACCGGGATTGTAACCCGATTTGACTATGATCATTGGGCAATGCTTTGCCGTCAGTGCGGAACCGAGATCGCCGATAAAGCCATCGTCTGCTACCGCTGCGGGACCGCCACGACCGATCCCGTGCGCAGGCCCGCGCAGGTGCGCCGAAAGGGGACCGGGCTGCCCGCGCTCGTCGGCCTCATCGCACTCGTAATCCTCGGCCTGTATCTGGGCGAAGCCGGCCGCACCGCCCCCGCACACGCAACCGCGCTCGATTCTGCCGCCGGCATCTGCCTCGCCGCGGTTGCCGTTCTCCTGATCGTCCGCATCGTCCGCCGCCGGTAAGCCCGCCGCAGCCTCGTTTTGATAGACTCGCCCCGTGCCCGAGGCTCGGCTGGAAGTCACAGATGCGCTTGGCCGGCGCATCGTCCCGATCAATAAAGAGACGTTCGGCATCGGCCGGCGTGAAACCAACGATCTGCGGCTGGCCGGCAGCGAGGTATCCCGCGATCACGCTGAGATTGCCGCGACGGGCGGCGGGTTCGTCGTGCGTGACAAGCAGTCGCGCTACGGCACCTTCGTCAACGACGAGCCGGTCGAGGAGCGTGTGCTCGGACACGGCGACCGTATTCGGCTCGGCCGCTCCGGCGGCGCCGAACTGGTCTTTCTGGTCTCGGAGAAAGCCGCGCCGCAAGACAAGGCAACGACGACGGCCATCGGCGATCTGCGGCAGATCGCCGCGCTGCTCGACGGCCTGCGCGCGCTCGGCAGCGGACGCGTGCTCGACGACGTGCTCGCGCTAGTCCTGGATTCGTCCATCGAGGTCAGCGGCGCCGAGCGGGGATTCATCATGCTCGCCAACGCCGACGACGTGCTGGAATTCAAGCTGGCGCGGGGCCGGCGGCAGCAGCCGCTGTCGGGCACGAGCTTCGCGACCAGCCGCAAGATCCCCGAGGAGGTATTTCGAACGGGCGAGCCGAAGATGCTGGCGGATCTGCTCGACGGCGAGCTGGCGAACGTCCACATGGGCACCGTCGCGCTCGGCATCCGCAACGTGCAGTGCGTGCCGCTGAAGCTGGTGCGGTACGTCGATGACAAGGCTGCCGCGATGGCTGAGCCCCGGCGCATCGGCGTGCTGTATCTCGACAGCCGCGAAAAGGGATCGTTCCTGTCCAGCTCGACCCGCGGCGCGCTCGAGACCCTGGCGACCGAAGCCGCCGTGGCGATCGAGAATGCGCGCCTCTATCGCGAGACGATGGAGAAGGCGAAGATGGAGCAGGAGATGCGGATCGCCGCGGAGATCCAGCAGGCACTGCTTCCAAAGACCGGCCGCACCGGCGCGTTTTTTCGCGCGGCGGCGGCGTCGATCCCGTGTCGATCGATCGGCGGCGACTTCTACGACTACGTCGATCTGCCGGACGGCGCGTTCGGCTTCGCGCTCGGCGACGTGGCGGGGAAGGGTCCGCCGGCGGCGCTGTTGAGCGCGATGATGCAGGGAATGTTCGCCGCCCAGGCGGCTTCGAGCGATCGGCCGTCGCAGGCGATCGTCCGCGTCAACCTGGCGCTCTATCGGCGCGGGATCGAATCGAGGTTCGTGACGCTGATGTACGGCGCGCTGACTCCGGACGGTCAGCTCACGTACTGCAATGCCGGGCACAATCCGCCGCTCCTGGTTGGCGAGGCAGGCGTCCGCCGGCTGGAAGTGGGCGGACCAATAGTCGGCCTCTTCGAAAACGCCGAGTTCCAGGAGGAGACGGTCGCGCTCGCCCGAGGCGACTGGCTGATCGTCTTCAGCGACGGCGTGTCGGAAGCGCTGTCGGCGGACGGCGAGGAATACGGCGACGCGCGGCTCATCTCGACGGTCGCGTCACACGTGGACGGCGATCCTCCCGGTATGCTCAAAGCGGTCTTCGCCGATGTGCGAGCCTTCACGAAAGGGGCCCCGCAAAGCGACGACATCACGGCGCTCGTGCTGCGGTACAGTGGCTAGCGAGCGATGCCCGATGGCCGATGCCCGATGGGCGATGGCCGATACCCGATGGCCGATGGGCGATCGGATCATCGATGATTGTCGGACCCTCGTAGTCCGTCCGTCATGACTCGCACCGAGAAGCGTCTCCTCATCCTCTGGTTCGCCGTCGCGTTCGTTGTCTGGAACGGCGTGTACGATATGCGCATGCACGACACCGTCCAGCACTACCTGTACGAAAACGCGATCGCGCAGTCGCACCTCGGGCGTGGGCTCGACATGCGTCCGTGGCTGCATCGCGGGCTCGTGGACGCGATCGCGTTTTCCTCGGCCTGGGCGCTCGGCGTGTTCCTGGCTGGCATCGCGACCATGGCCGCGTACAGGCGAAAGAACACGAACCCGTCGTGAAGACCCATCCGCTCATTCACGACTGGAACAGATCCGGCGCGCCCGCGCCTCGTGACGTGCTGCTCGACGATGAGACGCTGCGCGACGGGTTGCAGTCGCCGTCGGTCCGGTGCCCATCGATCGACGACAAGATCCGTATCCTGCATCTCATCGATCGCCTCGGCATCGACACCGCGGACCTCGGCTTACCGGGCGCGGGTCCCCACGTGGTCCGCGACGTCGAGCGTCTCGCGCGGGAGATCGCGGACGCGCGCCTCAGCGTGAAGGCGAACTGCGCGGCCCGCACCGTGGTCGAGGACATCAGGCCGATCGCTGAGATCTCCCAGAGGGTCGGGATGCCGATCGAATGCTGCGCGTTCATCGGATCGAGCCCGTTGCGTCAGTACGCGGAGGGCTGGACGATCGATCAACTGCTGGCGCGCACCGAGGAAGCGATCGCGTTCGCAGTCGCGGAAGGCCTGCCGGTCATGTACGTCACGGAGGACACGACGCGCGCGGATCCCGACACGCTGCGCGCGCTCTATGCGACGGCGATTCGGGCCGGCGCGGCGCGCGTCTGCGTGGCCGATACCGTCGGCCACGCGACGCCGTTCGGCGCCGCGGCGGTCGTGCGTTTCATCGCGGCAATCGTCGAGGAGTGCGGCGGCGGCGTGGGGATCGACTGGCACGGCCACCGCGATCGCGATCTGGCGGTGGTGAACACGCTGGCCGCGCTCGACGCGGGCGCGAGCCGGCTGCACGGCGCCGCGATCGGCATCGGCGAACGCGTGGGCAACACCCCGATGGACCTGCTGCTGCTCAATCTGGTGCTGATGGGCTATCTGGATCGCGATCTGACGCTGCTCGGCGAGTACTGCGAGGTCGTGTCGGAGGCAACCGGTGTGCCGATTCCGGCCAATTATCCCGCGTTCGGGCGAGACGCGTTCCGAACCGCCACCGGCGTGCACGCGGCCGCGGTGATCAAGGCGTTTCGCAAAAACGATCGCGACCTGATTGACGCCGTGTACTCGGGTGTCCCGGCCTCGCTCATTGGCCGGGAGCAGCAGATCGACGTCGGCCCCATGTCGGGCCGATCGAACGTCGCGTTCTGGCTCGAACGCCACGGCGTCGCCGCCAGCGACGACCTCGTCGATCGGATCTTCGCGCGGGCGAAGCGCTCGTCCGCAGTGTTGACCGACGCCGAGATTCGTGAAGAGATCGACGCCACTTAACATTCAGCATTCGCTATGCACCCCTGGCACGACCCGTACATCGACGAGACCTCGATAGACGCTGCGTTTCCGGCGATCATCGAGATCCCGAAAGGCAGTACCAACAAATACGAGCTGGATAAGGAAACGGGCCTGCTCCGTCTCGATCGCGTGCTGTACAGCGCCGTGTACTATCCGGCGGACTACGGATTCATCCCTCGGACGTATTGCGCAGACGGCGATCCGCTGGATGTGCTGGTTCTCGGCCAGGAGCCCGTCTATCCGCTCACGATCGTCGAAGCGCGCGCGATCGGGGTGATGCGCATGCGGGATGAAAAGGGTGAAGACGACAAGATCGTCGCCGTCAGTGTTCGCGACCCGGCGTATGCCGATTACCGCGACATCGGGCAGCTGCCGCAGCACGTCATGCGCCAGGTCCAGCGCTTCTTCGAAGACTACAAGGTGCTCGAACACAAGCAGGTCGTCATCGACAACATGGCCGGCCCCGACGCCGCGGGCGCGATCATCCGAGAGTCGCTCGAGCTGTACCGCCAGCTGCGCCGCCGTCAGGCGGAGCGCTGAGCGCGGGCGGACCTGCGTCAGCTTTCGCTGTCAGCCGACGCTATTGACCAGGAGCAGTTACGAGAGCATCGCCACGATTACCAGCGCGAGGATCGCCGCGCAGAACGTCGCGACAAACAGCAGCCAGATGCGCAGCGGCGTGTGCGGCCGCAGCCGCAGGCGGCGCACGCGTCGACGCGATCCGCGTAGGCGCTTCACTGGACGCCTGTGGCGGGAGCGTCCCGGCGGTGAGTACATGAGGCGCGATCGAGCCTCACAGTAGTGGTCCCGCGCCGGCGCCCCATCGTCGATTCAATGAACTGCCGGCCAACGGCATCCGGTGGCTGTTTTCCGACCATGAGCGGCGACCTCAGAGCTTCAGCAGGCGCTGCCGCAGGATGCGTGACTGGATGCGGCTGACCTGGAGCTTCTGCCCATTGCTCAGCGTCGCTTCGTGCGTGCCGCCGGGCATCGCCCCGACCTTCACGATCGCGTCCACGTTGGCCACGGTACCCCGTCCGAGGCGGATGAAGCGCGCCGGATCCAGCCGCTGCTCGAGATCCTTCAGCCGATACGTGATCGTGTAGCGGATCTTCTGGAGCGTCGTGATGTGCAGGAGCTCACCCTCTGCGACGATCGACGCGACCTGCAGCACCGGCACGAGGATCACTTCCTCGCGCTGGCGCACCGGGATGCGCTCCAGATACGGCGACGACACGGCGGCCTCGTACGCCTCGACGGCTGCGCCGATTCGCGACGCCTGGTCGGCGACGATTTCCGCGTGCTCGACCCGCTCTTGGGCGCGATTGATCGCCTCCCGCAGCCGCGCCTTTTCGACCGGCTTCAGCAGATAGTCGACGGCGTTGACTTCGAACGCGCGGACCGCGTATTCGTCATACGCCGTCACGAACGCGATGAGCGGCATGTCCTGCTTTTTCAGCGTCCGCACGACGCCCATGCCGTCCAGCTCGGGCATCTGCCAGTCGAGCAGCGCCAGATCGGGCCGGAGCTTTTCGATGAGCGCGACGGCTTCGCGGCCCGACGCCGCTTCGCCCACGACGACGACATCGTCAAAGGTCCGGAGCAGGCTGAGAAGAAACGCTCGCGCCGGCCGCTCGTCGTCGGCGACCAGAACACGGAGGCGCTCGCTCATCTCGCGGCGCGCTCCACAGCCGCGGGCGCCTCGCGGCGTTCGGCCGGCAGGCGCACTTCGACGAGCATGCCGGCGTCGCGCGCGCTGGCAATCGACACGCCCGCGGCTGCGCCGTAGATGCAGTGGAGGCGGCGCTCGAGATTGCGAAGGCCGACGCCGATGCCGCGCCGAATCTCGAGCGCGTCCGGATCCACGCCGGCGCCCGTGTCGGAGACGGTGAGCAGGAGCTGCGGCGCCGGACCATCCACGATTCGCGCCGCAACCGCGACCTCACCCCCCTGCCGGCGTCGGGAGATGCCGTGTTTGACGGCGTTCTCGACGAGCGGCTGCAGGACGAGCGACGGTACGCGCAGCGCCGCGAGCTGCGGCTCCACGTCGATCGTGAACCGGAGCCGCTGCTCGAAGCGCGCCCGCTCGATGTCCAGATACGCCTGCACGACCTCGAGTTCGCGGCCGAGCGTCGTCAGCTCGCCTTCGGAACGGAGCACCGCGCGCAGCAACGACGTCAGGCGCATCAGCGTCGAGAGCGCGCGCGCCGGCGCCACCTCGATGAGGTACCCGATCGTGGTCAAGGCATTGAACAGGAAATGCGGATTGAGCTGCGCCCGCAGCGTGCGCAGCTCCGCCTGGCTCGCCAGCTTCTGCATTTCTTCGTCGCGGATCTGTCGCTGATAGCGCTCGTTTGTGATCCGGATTGCGTCGATGCGCCGCGCGGCGAGCACCACGACAGCCTCGATCGTCCCAACGTCGTCCGAAAAGAACCGCCGCCCGCCGGTGATGTCGCTGATCGCGATGCGGTATCTCGGGAGATCCGTCGTCGGCACGACCGCGTGGGCCTCATCGGTCTCGACGATCAGGCCGCCCTGTTCGTCTGCGGGCGCGTGATCCCACTCCGTCCAGCCTACGCGGCGCGCGCTCAGAGCCGGAGCCAGCGACGCGCACAGGTCATCGAGGAGGCTCGGGACGGTGTCGTGCGTCTGCAGGCGCCGTGCGATCCTCCGGCGGAACGATCGGTAGTCCGGACGATGAAGGACGACGGCATCGACAAACCACGCGATGCTGCGGCGGAGCGCGGGGTAGGCGAGAGCGGTCGTGACCCAGATGGTGACGAGCACGCCAACCTGGCGCGGTCCGAGCTGCGCGAGGATCGGCGAGTATCGGCCGATGATCCCGATCGCGGCAAAGGCGATGGCGAGCAGCGCAATGAGGGCGAGCGCACGCTTGAGGAACAGATCCGCGAGCGCGAACGGGTAGTCCTGATACAGAATCGCCAGGGCGAGCGGAACCGACGCGTGGTGGCCGAGCAGTTCGATCGGCCAGGACGCGTCGCCACGATGCAGTTGGCTGAGGTGCAGCGCGGATACCGCGAACGCCGCAAGCGCGGCCGCCCACAGTGCCCGGCGCGCGCCCGGCTGTCCTTTGGTCGACGCCGCCAGCGGCACGATCAGGCCGACGAACGTGTAGGTCAGCAGACGCATGCCCAGGACAGAAGGCATGGGGCCTCCGCTCCATGCCGCGTGCATCTGCAGCAGGGCTCCGGTGACGCTCGCCGCATACGCGATCGAGACCAGGATGCGCCGGCCGGCTCCCCGCAGACCCTGACGGCGGCTGCGCAGCACCGAGTGCACGACCACCGCCGGCAGGAAGCCGAGCGCGCTGAAGCCGACCGCGATGAGTAAGGGGAACGGCCCCAGGACGCCGACTTTCGGCAGCTCGTACGCCGGGAGCGCGCACAGATTCCACAGGAGCCCGAGCAATGCCGTAGCCACGAGGAGCGGATCGAAAGGGCTTGCGCGTGGCCGGCGCCGTGCGCGCACGACCATCGTCAACAGCATGGCGTAAAGCACGACGCCCGCGCTCAGGCCCACCAGGTTCAGCAGCTCACTCATCAGCCTCCGTCACCGTACGCCCCGACCGCAGCCGCCATCAAGAAAAAGCCCATGAATGGTCGAAATAAGCCGATGAATGGATGGCGGGAACCCATTCGTCATTAAGCCCCTGCGAACCACAATGCCGACACGCCTCCCGTCGACCGGTGTCGACCTTTGGTACCGGAAAACCGTCCACTCGTTGAATTGACGTCGCGCCTGTCCACGCGACGCCGATAGCGTGCGAGTGAAGCGCTGTAA
>JBOGIZ010000957.1:0-2186 GCA_050747805.1 Vicinamibacterales bacterium
ACGCTGTCGTGCACGTGTCTCTCGGAGGATTGTGGCGGCGTGCTCGATCTCGTCGCGGACATCGTGCGGAATCCAACGTATCCCGCGCAGGAAATCGAAAAGCGCCGTGCGGAAACGATCACGATGATCCGCCAGGACCAAGACAATCCTGGGGTTCGCGCCAGCGAAACGCTGCAGTCGATGCTCTACGGCGCCAACCATCCGTACGGGCGTCCGGTGAAGGGCCGCGTCGAGGACGTCGAACGGTTCACGGGGCCCGCGCTCGCCGATCTGCACGCCGCGCGCTTCGCACCGGCCACGCTCTCGCTCGTCGTCGTGGGCGACATCCGGACGAGCGAGGCCCTCGATCACGCCGGCCGCGCCTTTGGCGACTGGCGCGCCGAGACGGGACCCGACAGGCGCGTGCCGCCCGTCCAGAACCGGGGCGGTCGGCGGCGCATCGCGATCGACATGCCGGAGAAATCGCAATGCGACATCGCGTACGGATTCACCGGCATCACGCGGCTCGATCCCGCGTACTGCAGCCACTGGGTCATGAACACGATTCTCGGGCAGTTCGGCCTCGGCGGACGGCTGGCTGAAAACATTCGCGAACGCCAGGGCATGGCGTACTACGCCTTCAGCAGCTTCGATCCAAGCCTGGGACCTGGCCCGCTCGTGATTCGCGCGGGCGTCGATCCGGCCAACGTCGAACGCGCAATCGAGGCCATCGACGCGGAGGTGGCGGCGCTCGCCGCGACGGGGGCGACCGAGCGTGAGCTCGCCGACACGTGTCAATATCTCATCGGCTCGATCCCGCGCATGCTCGAAAACAACCCGAGCATCGCGGTGTTCCTGCAGACCGCCGAGTTTTTCGGACTCGGGATGGACTACGATCGCCGGCTGCCGTCGATGCTCGGCGCCGTCACGCTCGACGACGTTCACGCGGCCGCGGCCTCGGTGCTCGATCCGGATCGCGCGAGCATCGCCGTGGCCGGGCCTCCCGCCGCGCCGCCGTCGCCGTCCCGATGAGCATCCCCGTCCGCGTCGTGTTCTTCGACATCGATTTCACGCTGATTCGTCCCGGCCGCGCCTTTCAGGGCGAGGGCTATCGGGATTTCTGCGCGCGGCATGGCATCGAGGTGGACCCGAAGGCGTTCGACCGCGCCGTCGTCACGGCATCAGCGACGCTCGACGTGCGCGGCGGCGCCCACGATCCGGCCGTCTTTGTCGACTACACCGCGCGCATCATCGAAGCCATGGGTGGACGCGGTCCCCAGGTGCCCGCGGCCGCGCGCGATATCTATGACGAATGGGCATCGTGCCGCCACTTCTCGCTGTACGACGAAGTCCCCGAGGTCCTGCGCGCGCTCAAGGACGATGGATTCACCATCGGCCTGATCTCGAACACGCAGCGCTCGATGGCCGAATTCGAGCGGCACTTCTCGCTCGAGGGCATGTTCACGGTCGCGATTTCGTCCTCCGACCATGGATATATGAAGCCGCATCCGAGCATTTTCGAGGAGGCGCTCCGCCGCGTCGACGCGCGGCCGGCCGAAGCGGCGATGGTCGGCGACAGCGTGCCGCACGACATCGTTGGCGCGCGCGCCGCCGGCATGCGGGCCATCCTCGTGGCGCGCTCCGGACTCTCGCGCGCGTGCCCTCCGGAGGTGCCGGTGATTCGTTCGCTGCGGGAACTGCGTCCGCTGCTGTGAGGTTGGAGGTTGGAGGTTGGAGGTTGGAGGTTGGAGGAGCATCGAGAGTGACGATCCGCGATCTCACCACGATCGACGACTGTCGCCGGGTCGCTGCGCTTGAGCGCGAGGTCTGGGGCTACACCGACGCGGAAGACGTCGTGCCGCCGCCCGTGTTGATCGTGTCGGCGAAGCGCGGCGGCATTCTGCTCGGCGCGTTCGAGCCCGCGGACCGGATGGTTGGATTCGTGTACTCGCTGCCGGGCGTCAAGGACGGGCGCCTCACGCAATGGTCGCACATGCTCGGCGTCGCGCCACCTGCTCGGCAGACGGGGATCGGGCTCGCACTCAAGCTCGCCCAGCGGGAGCGCGCACGGACGATGGGGATCGACCTCATCGAGTGGACGTTCGATCCGCTGCAGGCGCCGAACGCGCATTTGAATTTTTCGAAGCTCGGCGTCGTCGTCGAAGAGTACGACGAGAATCTGTATGGCCAGTCGAGCAGTCCCCTCC